>NZ_JARXHW010000012.1:0-104438 GCF_031127805.1 Thalassobacterium maritimum
ACTCTGTGGGCGGACCGTTTTAAGTCGGTCTTGGTCGAGGGGCATGGCAATCCGCTGCAAACGATGGCGGCTTATATTGATCTGAATCCGGTGCGTGCGGGCCTAGTCGAGGATCCGAAGGATTATCGTTTCTGCGGCTACGCGGAGGCGGTGGCATCGCTTGGCTCTGTGAGCTCAGGGGGCACAGAAGACTCCAAGTCGAATGTGGAAGCTCGGATGGGATGTCGAGCTGGTTTGTTGCATGTTTGGAGTGACCACTTGTCGTCGGGAGCTGGTTTGGCAGAGGCCTTGATGCAGCATCGTCAGTTGATCTTTGGTCAGCGAGCGGCGGATGCTGGCCTGTCTGAGGTGGAGCGTGCGGCTGCTTTGAAGGTGCTGAATGAAGAGGGCGGGCAATTACCGAAATCGGTGATGCTGCGCTGCCGGGTGCGTTATTTTACCGACGGTGCCATTCTGGGGTCGGCTGAGTTTGTGCGTGGCTTTACGGGTGCGTGGCAAATGGAGCGTGGGCGCAAGCATCCTCCGAAGGTGAATGCGATGCGTGGTGATTGGGGTGGCTTGACTGTGATTCAGGGGCTGCGAAGGCAGGTATTTGGATGAGGCAACCGGCTTTAAGACTCTAATTCTTCTTCTTCTTTAGCGGTCAGGGCGGGTAAATATTTTTCCCGTGCGAGGCGCCAGAAGACCAGGAAGAAGGCGGTGAGGGGGATTGCGAGGATCATGCCTAGGAGTCCGCCTAGGGCAGCGCCCCAGAAGAAGACGGAGAATATTATGAGCATGGGGCCCATTCCTGTTTTATCCCCCATGATGCGGGGCGTGAATACGTAGTCGGTCAATAGCTGACCTATTATAAACACTACGGCACAGGCGATGATGAGGCCGACGCCGCCATCGTCCTGTAGATAGGCGATGGGCAATACGGTGACGACTCCGAGCATGGTACCGAGATAGGGTATGATATTGAGTAAACCGAGCACTATGCCGAGTATGAGGCCAAACTTAAGCCCCACGATTCCGAAGCCAATGGCTAAAACGATGCCAAGTAGGAGACCGATAATGATTTGTCCGCGGAAAAATGAAACAAGTATTTGGCTGAATTGCTTGGCCAGAAATACGAGGTCTTTTTTGCGCTCTTCCGGCAGGAAGCTAAGTTGTTTGTCGATGTCTTTCCAGATGTTGCGATCGCCATTTAGGATGAAAAAGAGGTAAACGGGGATGATTGAATAGGCGGCGATTTTGCCAAAGATACTGCCTAGAAATGCGAGCATTGAGCCTGCGGATGATTGAGCGTGCGCTAGCGCTTGCTTTAATAGATCCGTGTTGCCTTCTAAGAAATTCATCAAATAGACGTCCGGCGATTCGCCGAGTTGCTCAGTCAGCCACTCCCAGATGGAGGGGGCAAAGCCTTGGGCGGATTCTAACAGGCGAGTGAGCATACCAGGGGCTGCTTTGAGAAAGTCGCCTGCGTTGTCGAGGGCTGGTGGGACGACAAAGACGGCGATCGCCACGAGTGTCATTAAAACGAGCGCGAAGAGTAGAATAATACCGCCGACGCGATTGAGGCGTGTCTTGGTTTCGCAGAGAGTGATGATGGGGCGCAGTAGAGTGGCGAGGATGGCTGCGATGGCGAGTGGTAAGAGGACGTCTTTGAATTGCGTGACTAACTCGCGCAGTAGCGCGAATAGAAAGTAGGCCGTGCATGCGAGGAAAACAGTCGCCAATGCTGTGCCACCTGCTGCGACGATACGTTTTTGCGAGGGCGAGAGAAAGGGTGTATCGTTTTCGGACATAGTTACTAGCCAAGTTGTCGGCGGTTGAAGCGCAATCTCGTATTTCGTCGGGCCTGATCGGTCTCAAATATACTTCGAGTTTAAATTTGGATTCAGAGTGTGCGTGAAATATTCACATTTAAACTGAGCTTTAAAGCATTACTCACAGACGAGCGGTGGCATGGGTAAGCCGAGGCTAGTTGATATGACATGCACTAGACTGAGCTCTTCTTGGGCCACTTTCCCGTCGGCCAATACGACTGCGAGTGCGCCCTCGAAGATCACCTTTTTCTGAGGCAGGGGCAAGTTGACCAGTAAGTCTAATGCTGCCTCTAAGGCATCGAAGCTGATGTCCTCTTCCGGTAATAGAATGGATTGCTTCAATAGGTAGCGATCGCATTTACGTGCGCCGGCTCGGAAGGCTAGCTCGCGCGCCTCTGGTTCAACTGCGGCCGTATAGCTGATGGCTGAGAGTAATACGCAAAGTGGCATTTCCAGCTGTGTCGGCGGAAGCGGTTTTACTTGCTGCGAAGGGCTGCGGCGTGTGCGCACATAAGTTGCGACGGCGCGCAGTAAGGCGAGTTCTTCGAGTTCGATTGCGCCGTCACTATGCGCCAGTTCACGTATTAAATCAGCTTGGGCTGCCAATGCATCGATACCTTTTGCCGCTGCCATCGGAAGCGCGAGTTCGAACAGAGCAAAGCGTTGATTCAAGCTCAATGCACGCAGGCGTGGCAACCAAGCTTTTGTTTCACGGTACACCGCGCCATCGACTCGCGATTTGATGACTTGTAATTGGGGGCCATCGTCTGCGCTGGCGCTGGCTGTGATTTGCAAGCCCAGCAAAACTGCGGTAGCGGCCTCTGGGCTTTGGTGTAGGCGATCCAAGTCTTGAGCAATTTGAGCATGTATTTGCTCTGCACTGAGAATGGCAGCTGCGCTGACTTGCCCAATACTATTGATGAAGTCATGCGCTTGGGTGGGGGACGTTTGTGGCTTCGTTTGTTTGTGCGCGTTGCTGGAGCGTTTGCTGCGTGTGACAGTTTTGACAAAGCGGCCATCCCAATTGGGCTCAATCGCGCTGATCCGTTGTTCGAGTGGGGGGTGGGTGGCAAATAGCGGCACGCTTCTTGACTTGAGTGCATTGGCAAAGAAGAAGTGCGCAGTTTCTTGCGAGTGAGCATTGGCGATGCTGCCGTGGAGGGGCGCGCCGCCGATTTTTTTTAATGCCCCTGCGATGCCTGAGGGGTTTCGAGTAAATTGTACGGCCGCAGCGTCCGCCAGAAACTCTCGTTGGCGCGAAATCGCACTTTGAATTAATCGACCGAAAAATACACCGATGTATCCGATTGCCATTACGGCTAAGCCAATCAGCATAATTGCGACCACGGCTCCACCGCCGTCTTTGTCGCGGCGACGGCCACCACCGCTGAATAGGCTGGCGCGTGCGGTGCTTCTGAAAAAGAATTGCCCGAGCACGGCGATGGCCAAAATGCCAAACAGCACTCCCATCAAGCGAATGTTTAGGCGCATATCGCCATTCAAAATGTGGCTAAATTCGTGCGCGACTACGCCTTGTAGCTCATCTCGATTCAAGCTGCGCATGCAACCGCGTGTGACTGCCACAACTGCGTCGGCAGGACTGAAGCCAGCCGCAAAGGCATTGATCCCATCTTCTGGCAGTAGATAGACTTCGGGCATCGGCACTCCCGAGGCAATGGACATCTCTTCGACGATATTCATCAGTTTGCGCTCGTCGGGGTCCTGTGTGTGTTGCTGAATTTGGCTGCCGCCCATTGAACGTGCCACGTAGCCACCGCCCGAGCGTAGTTGTGCGATCTTGTAGAGCGAGCAAGTGCCCACTAAGGCGCAGACCGCCGCAAATGTGCCGAAGAACAGTTCCGGTTGCCACCATATCATGGGCGTGTCGACTTGAGCCTTTGAATCAGAGAGTCCGCTCTCCATGACAAAGACCACCACCGCATACAACGCGATAGCGATACTCAGAACAGCCATCGCGAACAGTAGCACCATTAGGCGCGTGCGTTTGCGGGCCAGTTCTTGGGCGTCGAAAAAATCCATAGTGAGAGCTTTGCAGTTCGCTTAGAAGCTGACTTTTACGGCTTCACGCTCCTGTGCTTCTGTGATCTCGAATAGCTGTGCTTCGCGGAATCCGAGTGTGCTAGAGAAGAGGACTGCCGGAAAGACTTCGCGCTTTGTATTATAGGTCATGACCGCGTCGTTGTAGGCTTGGCGGGCAAATGCGATCTTGTTTTCCGTGGAGGTCAGTTCTTCGGTGAGCTGCATCATATTTTGATTGGCCTTCAAGTCGGGATAAGATTCCGACAATGCAAAGAATTTTGACATCGCGCCTGTCAGTGCAGTCTCTGCGCCCATGAGATTCTTGATGGCGTCTGGGTTGCCTGGATCGCTCGCAGCAGCCTGTCCAGCAGAAGCGGCTCCGTTACGTGCAGCAATGACTGCTTCCAGCGTTTCGCGTTCGTGCGATAGATAGCCCTTGGCCGTTTCGACTAGATTGGGAATTAAATCATAACGGCGCTTCAGTTGAACATCAATTTGAGCAAAGGCGTTTTTAAAACGATTGCGCAAAGTGACGAGGCCATTGTAAACGCCCATCACCCAGAGCGCGATCACTACACAGAAGGCCACAAATATAGCTAATAGTATCCATCCAATCATCATAATATTCCTTTTTGTTGAGTCATGTGAGCTGCAGTCTTGGTGCACGCTTGCTCTTTATTTAGAATTTTAATCATTAATAAGAATTGCTGCGAATACAATTACTGAAAAAAGAAAATCAAACCCTGGTTATGTGACCTGAGTGTCTTCATTGGGAGTCGCAGCTTCAGCTATGCAAAAAAAAGGACCCCACTCGTTGGAGTGGGGTCCTTGTAAAATATTGATCTCTATCGGCTGATAGAGCAACAGTGCTCGAAAGCTTTATTTCTTTTTCGCTGCTTCGCGCTCTTGAGCTTCCTTGATCACTTGATCGGCCACGTTACGTGGTGTGGATGCGTAGTGCGAGAATTCCATCGAGAACTGACCACGGCCGGAAGTCATGGTGCGAAGTGCGCCGATGTAACCGAACATTTCAGAAAGTGGAGCGTCTGCCTTGATGCGGATACCGCCATTGCTGGTGGGCTCCTGAGTCTTGATCATACCACGGCGGCGGTTCAAGTCGCCAATCACGTCACCCATCTTGTCGTCTGTGCAGAAAACGTCGAGTTTCATGATAGGCTCGAGGATCTCGGCGCCAGCCTTTGGCATGGTTTGACGGTATGCGGCCTTAGATGCGATTTCGAAAGCAACTGCCGAGGAGTCGACTGCGTGGAAACCACCGTCGTCAAGTGTGACCTTGAAGTCCAAGCAAGGGTAGCCAGCAAGCACACCCTTTTCGGTGGATGCTTTGAAGCCCTTTTCAACTGCTGGCCAGAATTCGCGAGGCACGTTACCACCGACAACCTTCGATTCGAATTCGAAGCCAGAACCTGGCTCGAGCGGCTCGAGTGTGTAATCGATCTTCGCGTACTGACCCGAACCACCGGATTGCTTCTTGTGGGTGTATGAATCGGAAACGGTCTTAGTGATACCTTCACGGTAAGCAACTTGTGGCTTCCCAATCACAGCTTCAACGCCGTATGTGCGCTTGAGGATGTCGACCTTAATGTCGAGGTGAAGCTCACCCATACCCTTGAGGATGGTTTCGCCAGAATCTTCGTCGGTTTCAACGATGAAAGTCGGGTCTTCCGCAACCATCTTACCGATCGCTGTGCCCATCTTTTCCGCGTTACCTTGGTCCTTTGGCTTAATTGCGATGGAGATAACGGGCTCAGGGAACACCATAGGCTCGAGTGTGGCCGGGTGTGCAGGGTCGCAAAGTGTGTGACCTGTTTGCACTGACTTCATGCCGAGTAGGGCCACGATGTCACCCGCTTGTGCGGATTCCACTTCGTTACGCTCGTCGGCGTGCATCTCAATGATACGGCCGATACGCTCTGTCTTGCCTGTGAAGGTGTTGAGCACGCTAGTGCCCTTTGTGATCTTACCAGAGTAGATGCGGGTGAAAGTCAGGGCGCCGTATTTGTCGTCCATGATCTTGAATGCAAGTGCGCGGAGTGGCTTGTCGACATCAACGATGGCGAATTCGCCTGTTTCTTCACCTTCAGCATTCACTTCAGGCTGTGGCTTGACTTCAGTTGGAGAAGGCAGGTAGTCGACAACAGCGTCGAGCACGTTCTGCACGCCCTTGTTCTTGAAAGAAGAACCACAGTAAGTTGGGAAGAAATCGAGGTTGATGGTGCCCTTGCGGATGCACTTCTTGATAGTCGCCAAGTCAGGCTCGTTGCCTTCGAGGTAGGCTTCCATCGCATCGTCGTCTTGCTCGACAGCTGTTTCGATCAGCATCGCGCGGTATTCTTCGACCTTGTCGACCATGTCCGCAGGCACTTCTTTTTTCTCGTATGCCATTGGATCGCCGCTGTCATCCCATACCCAAGCAGTGCGTGTGAGTAGGTCAACGACACCCTTGAGGTTGCTCTCAGTGCCGATTGGCAGAACCATCACCAGCGGGTTGGCGCCGAGGATGTTTTTGACTTGCTCGACGACTTTGTAGAAATCAGCTCCGATACGGTCGAGCTTGTTGACGTAGATCAGACGAGCGACTTCGGAGTCATTGGCGTAGCGCCAGTTGGTTTCGGACTGAGGCTCCACACCGCCAGAACCACAGAAAACACCCACACCACCGTCGAGCACTTTAAGTGAGCGGTAAACTTCAACAGTGAAGTCCACGTGACCTGGAGTATCGATAATGTTGAAGCGGTGGTTGCCATATTGCTGCTCTGAGCCTGGCCAGAAACAGGTTGTGGCTGCCGATTGAATCGTGATACCGCGCTCTTGCTCTTGTTCCATGAAGTCAGTTGTAGCGGCACCATCGTGCACCTCACCCAACTTGTGGATTTTACCAGTGAGCTTCAAAATACGCTCGGTTGTTGTTGTTTTACCAGCATCCACGTGGGCGAAGATACCAATATTTCTGTATTTTGATAGGTCGGTCATGATCGTATCGTATGTGTGTTAAGAGTCTGTTTGTGTGTGGTTTAGAAGGGCATCGGCGGGCTCGATCCGAGCCTTGAATTTCCAAAAAAGAGGCGGAGATTAGGCCTAGTTGGCCAGACTGCAAGGCAAGAAAACAGCTGTTTTTCGAAGTCGAGCTTCTTTTATGATTATTTAAGCGTAATTACCCGCGATCTTTTTAAGTAGGGGAGTTGCGGAACGCGGCATGAGTTCGCTGCGAAAACTCATATCAAGGAGCCGAGCCAGCGGCTGATGCGCCAATTGGTGATCCATTCCAGAGCTAGTATTTGGTAGATGCCGACGATAGACCAGTAGACGATTAGAAAGCTTCGTTTGCTAGTCTTATGACGGAAGACTTGTTGTGCGAGGTAGGCGGCAGGCCAGCCGCCGAGTAGTTCGAAAATATGGAGACTTTTTTCTGGGACGCGCCAAAGCTGCTTTTGAGCTCTGCGTTTGTCTTGCCAATAAGCGACAAAAGTTATCAGGGATATGAGTGATCCGTAGCCTAGGATGAATTGCCAGTTGATTTGACCGCACAGTTGGTAGAGCGCCACCAGGGGCAGTATACCGCACATGAGTATGGGGATGTGGCGATTCATACTCTTTTTTTTACTTATGCGTCGGCCAGGTCCGCGAGAATGTTACGTAGTTCGGCAGCCGGCTCGTCGTGGTGTTGCACTATTGCGAGTTGTAATGAATCTTCCAAGATTGGCTTCGCTGCGCTTGTTTGTCCGTTTTGTAGCATGGCCTTGCCCAATAGTATGCGCGGGAGCATCCAGTCATCGCGCGAGTCGGCGCACTTCTGTAGGTGTGGGATGGCGGCTGCGGTGTCGCCTTCGTCGTAGAGTGCTTGTCCTAGGCTGAAGCGGAAGAGCATGTTGTCGGGCTTGGCGGCCACTTTGGGCAGGAAAATTTCGGATTTTTTCATCGGAGTGATCTTTATGAAATGTGAACGACAATGACCGTGATATTGTCGGGACCCTCGTTGTCGTTGGCCATTTGGATCAGTTGTTGGCAGGTTTCTTTGGGGCTTTGTTTACGAGTGAGTTCTTCTTTGATAGCCTCGTCGGAGAGCACCTTATTCAGCCCATCGGTGCAGAGTAGTAGTCGGTCGCCAGTTTCAACAGTGATCTGTGTGCTATCGACATTCAGGATTTCGCCTTGGCCCACACAGCGGGTGAGTGTGTGGGGATATTCGGGGGGCATGATGGCGCGTGCCGACTCGCCTTGGCGTTCGATTAGTTCCTGCTCCATCGTGTGATCAGTGGTGAGCTTTTCCAAGGCTTCGCCGCGTAATAAATAGGCGGCGGAGTCCCCCACGTGGCCAATTAACAACTGATCGCCTACGATTTGACCGATGGTTAGGGTGCTGCCCGCTCCGGTGAATGGGTGCGCCTCAAAGCCTTCTTTGGCAACGATTTGATTGATGCCGACGATTAGGTCGGTTAGGTCGACACGTTCTTCTTTCGAATCCACGCTGCGCATGGTCTGTTCTAGTAACTGCACAATGCGTTGGCTGGTTTCGGCACCCCCGGGGAGACCGCCCAAGCCATCAGCGACTGCATAGAATTGATGCGTGTCGTTTAAGAAGAGCGAATCTTCATTTGCGTGGCGAACTTTGCCTTGGTCGGATGTTCCGTAGGAGGTAACTTGCATTAAGAGTGATTGTACGAATTTAAGAAAATTATGCGAATACAGAATTTCGATTTTCGCGATTGAATCGTTGGTAGTTCTGCACCGGGAGTGCTTCTAAGAAACGTGCGCCATAAGGCTTTGTCAAAATGCGGGAGTCAAGTATGACGATATTTCCGCGGTCTTCGCGGCGGCGGATGAGACGACCGATGCCCTGGCGGAATTTAACCAATGCGTCAGGCACTGTCATTTCTGCAAATGGATTGCCGCCACGAGCGCGAATATACTCGCTGCGGGCTTCGCTGACTGGGTGGCTAGGGTTTTCGAAGGGCAGGCGCGCAATGATCACTTGCGACAGTGCAGGGCCGGGGATGTCGACACCGGTCCAGAAACTGTCAGTGCCGAATAGCACGCCGTTGCCTTTGGCGGCGAATTGTTTGGTGATCTCCGAGCGCGCCATTTGATGCCCTTGTGTGAATAAGGGGCGCTGGATCTTTTTGAAAAAGGCTTCAGTGCGCTCACGAACTTGGCGCAAGTCGAAGTGACTGGTAAACAGCACGAGGGTGCCACCTTCAACGTGACGGGCGCACCAGCAAATCATATTCGCCAAATAATCCAGGTCGAGGCGTCCTTGCCCCGGTTCCGGTTGTGGGGCATCGCTGGCGATATAGATGTGGCAGTTCTCTTTATAATTGAAGGGTGAATCAACGATTTCTGCTTCAGCGATTTGGCCGCCGACGGTCTCTTGGAAGGCGTCCATATGGTTGCCATCGGATAGGGTGGCACTGGCCAGGATGGCTGCTGTGCCGCGTTGAAAGACGTGTTTACGCAGGTAGGGGGCGACATCAAGTGGCGCACTGCGTAGGGTGATGATTTGGCCCTTTTTACCGCCACGTTCGAGCCATTGTACGTGGTCCTCCTCTGCGAAGGTGATGAAGCCGTTGATGGCATCGCGGTAGCCGAGTATACGACGGCGGTGATCGCGAAGTTCGTCTTGCACACGCTCGTCATCACTTTTTTGGACCAGAGCTCCGAGGCGCTCGGCTACTTCTTTGAGCGGGCCAGTGAGGATGTTGTCGCAGAAGTCCGGCTTATGAATGCGTTGGATTGGCTTTTTGACTAGGAAAGTGTCCCCTAGGTAGCCGAAAAATTCGTGTGCGGCGTCGATTGCATTGGTGACCGCATCTTGGTCCCAGGCTTGACCATGACGCCGGAGGCTTCCCCGGTTGGTGCGTTGGTTGTAAATACGTTTGAGCGCGCGGTCCACCGCGAAGGAGCTTACGTGGGTGCCGAAGTGATCGGTGGCGATGGCAGGAATGCGGTGCGCTTCGTCCAGCACCACAAAGTCATCGGCTAGCAGAATGCCACGCACATCACCTTCAGGCTGCATGCCTGCGTTGATCAAGGAGAAGAGCAGGCTGTGGTTGACGATCACACAATTGGCGGAGAGTAGCTGCTTGCGGGCGCGCTGATAGAAGCAGGTGGCAGGGTCGCAATTCTTACGCGAGCAGGTCGAGCTGTCAGCGTTGACCGCATCCCATACGTCGGGCAGTGGGGCGGGGGAGAGCTCTTGGATGACTCCGTTCTTAGTGGTGGCTGACCAGCTGGCGATACGCACTAAGTCGGCGCGCTCGTCGCTTTTAAACATTTCCGTTTGCTTGCTGGATTGTGCGTCCTTGAGCGCGTTGCCCAGACGAGTGCTACAGCAATAGTTACCTTTGCCCACCATTAGAGCGGTCTTAAAGGCTCCGTAACGCCGCAGTTCGGGCACTTTGGTAAACAGATTGCGACAGATCTTAAGATCTTTTTCACGGATTTGCTCCTGCAGACTAATGGTGTGGCTGGAGATGATGAAGGGGCGCTCACTATTGATCGAGTGAATGATTCCAGGCACCAAATATGCGAGACTTTTGCCGACACCTGTGCCGGCTTCGAACAGGAGTGGCTGGTCGGATTCGAGGGAGCTGGCGACCGAGAGAGCCATGGCGGCTTGCTCCGGGCGATGGTCCAGTTGCATTTCATTTTGTAGATAGCCGCCCTGTTTGAAAATACTGTCAATGAGCGCGACCAAGTAGCCTTTCGGTCTTTCCACATTAGGCGTATCGCTGCCCCCGCCTGAATTTTCGATGAATCCGATCATGTTGCGAAGTCGTTTTGAAAAGTTGGCGTCCCGCCTTTAGGCGGTTGCGTCGTGAAAGTCGTGCATGCGCTGCCGCCTAAAGGCGGGACTCCAACCACTACTGATTCTTGCGAAACTATGAGAATTTGTAGTTTCATTGTTTCATTCATCGAGCTGCGGCTTCTGCACAGCGCATGCCGTCGAGTGCGGCGCTCACGATGCCACCTGCAAATCCAGCGCCTTCGCCGCAAGGGAATAGTCCAGCTATCTCGGGGTGCTGCAGACTCTTTTCGTCGCGCGGGATGCGCACTGGTGAGCTAGTGCGGGTTTCGAAGCCGATTAAATTACATTCCTCTGTGATATAGCCGCGCATCTGTTTGCCGAAAATGTCGAGTCCGCGGCGCATACGAGTGGTGATCCATTCGGGCAAAATTTCGTCGATGCGGGCGGGCGTAATGCCTGGGAAATAGCTGGTTGCGGGGAGTTGCTGGGAGTTTTGACCTCGCATGAAATCAGTCACACGCTGGCCGGGTGCGACTTGCCCGCCGCCTCCATGTAGTTTGGCGGCTTGCTCGAGTTCTTTTTGAAAGGCGATGCCTGCCAGCACGCCATGTTGAGCTTGAAAAGCTGTAGTGTCTTCGGGCTCTACAGTGACGACCATGCCGCTATTGGCGAAGGGGGAGTCGCGGCGAGCGAGGCTCATGCCGTTGACTACAACTTCGTTATTTTCGGTGGCTGCGGGCACGATAAAGCCGCCTGGGCACATACAAAAAGAGTGCACGCCGCGGTCATCGATTTTTGTGGCGAGCCGATAGCTAGCCGCGGGCAACAATTCGGGGCGCGCTGCGTCGCGAGGGGTGTGGTATTGCAGGCTGTCGATCAGCGGTTGTGGATGCTCGATGCGCACGCCGACGGCGAAGGGCTTTTGCTCCAATCGAATGTCTTGCGCGTGCAGTTGCTGGTAAATGTCGCGAGCGGAGTGTCCGGTCGCCAGAATGACATGTTGACTGAGGAATTCGCGCCCGTCGGTGGTGCGCACACCGGCGATTTGATCTGCATTTAAGAGAAACGAGTCCACTTTCGCTCCGAAGTGCACTTCGCCGCCTGCCTTGCGAATCGATTCGCGCATGGCCATGACCACCTTGGGTAGTAGGTTGGAGCCAATGTGTGGGTGGGCGTCGATCAGAATGCGTTCAGGTGCGCCATGTGCGACCAGTGTTTCGTAAATTGTGCGCACGGGACCGCGCTTTTTCGCACGTGTGTAGAGTTTGCCATCTGAGAAAGTGCCAGCGCCACCTTCGCCGAAGCAGTAATTGGAATCCTCGATGACGCGACCTTCTTTCAGGATCGGGCCAAGGTCGAAGCGGCGTGCGGATGCATCTTTGCCGCGTTCTAAAATGATTGGTTTCAGGCCCAGTTCGAGCGCGCGCAGGGCAGCAAAGAGTCCTGCCGGGCCACAACCGACGATTACGAGCTCGCGCGCATTCGCCGGCACGGTCGGGTAATCGGGGGCTAGTTCAGCTTCGGGTGCGAGCGGTTTCCCGATGCCGACTTCCACGCGTAACTGTACTTTGATCGTGCGCTGGCGGGCATCGATCGAGTGCTTGCACAGGCGTAGGTCCACCACCTGTTCGAGGGGGAGGTCCAATTTAGCTGCCACCGCCGCTTTTTGCGCTGCGATTTGCTCGGATTGCTCCAATGGCAAAATGATATCGACGAGCGTCGGGCCTGTGGGGTCTGTGGTAGCGTCTGTCATGTATAAACTCATATTTCTGAGTTTAAAAAACCAGTGAGACAAGGTTCTAATGCACTTGCAACCAGTGAGATTCTAATAAGCTTAGCTATTATGGATAATCATGTTTTTCAAATGAATTGCTGGTTTGAAGGCCATGTGCAAGGCGTCGGTTTTCGTTATCAGACTGTGTCGGTCGCGAAGGGCTTCGAAGTCACGGGGAATGTGCGTAATTTAATCGACGGGCGGGTGTTGCTGTATGCGGAGGGGGCTGAGGCTGAAGTGCGCGAATTTCAAGCAGAAGTGGCCTTTGAGCTGCAGGATTATATTCGCGAGACTGAAATTCAGACTGACAGCGGCGCTCGTGCTTGCCAAAGTTTTCGCATCGAACAATAACCGTGACTATGAATACCCCAGCCATTCGCATTCAGAATTTAACCAAAGACTTTTCGGTCGGCATGCGCGGCGTGAAGTTACGTGCGGTCGATGATCTTTGCCTTGAGGTGGGCGACAACGAAATTTTTGGCTTACTTGGCCCCAATGGTTCCGGTAAGAGCACCACAATTAAAATTATACTTGGCTTGTTAGAGGCCTCGACGGGTACCTGCGAGATCTACGGCAAGCCTAGTAAGCAAGTGGATGCCCGGCGCAGCGTAGGTTTTTTGCCCGAAGCACCCTATTTTTATCGTTACCTGACTGGTCGCGAGTTAGTGCGCTACTATGCGCGCATGTGCATGGTGCCGCGAGCGAAGATCAATGAAGCCGTAGAGTCGGTGGTGGAACTGGTCGGTATGAGCGAGGCTGCAGACCGTCGCGTGGGCACCTATTCCAAGGGTATGTTGCAACGCATCGGCCTGGCGCAATCACTGGTGCATGACCCGCAACTAGTCATGCTGGATGAACCCACTGCAGGGGTGGACCCGCTGGGTTCCGCCGCGATTGCTGACATCGTGCGGGAGCTCAAACGCCGTGGGAAAACGGTCTTACTCTCCTCACACTTGCTCGCTCAAATAGAAGGCCTGTGTGATCGCGTGGCGATCCTGCATCGCGGCAAGCTCGTGCGTGAGGGACGTGTCGATGATTTAGTGGAAGAAAAGAATGCTGAGTCACTTGTGGTGGAAGGCCTCAGTCCCGAAGGGCGTGCCGCTGTCGAAGCGACGATTCTGGCGCAAGGTGGAACCTTGGCCCGAATTGAGAAGCCGCGCTTGAGTTTGGATGCCTATTTCCTGAAAGAGGTGCACCAGCGCGAAAGCGAGCACGCCGCCCAGCAAGTGGAAACCGGGAGCCAGAAATCATGAGTCTTTTAAATTCATTTACACGAATACGTTTGATCGCGGGCACGACCTTTTTGGAGGCGGTCCGGCAGAAGTTCTTTAACTCGCTGCTGATTATTTCGATCGCACTGGTGGCCAGTTCGACCTTTTTTCAACAGTTCGATTTCGGAACAGGAGAGTTGAAGTTTATAACCGACTTTGGCTTTGGAGCTCTTTTCTTTTTTGGGTCGATCCTGTCGATCACCGCTACCACGCAGCTCTTCTTTAATGAAATAGAAAACCGCACCGCACTCACTATGCTGGCCAAGCCGGTCTACAAATTAGAGTTCTTGGCAGGCAAATTCCTAGGGGCTCATTTGTTGATGTTGAGCTTCAGCTTAGTCATTACTTTAGTGCTTAGCGGTATTTTGTATTGGCGCGAGGCAGCTTTGTTGGCGCGCTTGGGAGAGGATGTCCTGCTTGACGGGCCGCTTGTTCGTTATGGCGATGTGTTTGTATTCGGTTTCCTGCAGTGGATAAAATTTGGCATACTCGCAGCGATTACGCTTTTCGTGGCGAGCTTTTCGAATACGAATCTCTATACCATCATTGTGTCGTTCTTTGTGCTGATTATTTGCCAACTCCAATACATTGCACGTGATGCCTATTCTGGTATGGAGGCTGGTCTAGAGCGCTTTTTGGTAATGGGCCTGGGGTTGATTTTTCCTAATTTTCAATTGTTCAATATCGGAGATCAATTGGTTTTTGATGTGGAGCAGGCGTTGCCGCTGACTACGGTGTTGCGGCTTGCTGCCTATGGTTTGATATATACCTGCGCATTTATTTTGTTGGCCCAAGTTAACTTTCGTCGACGGGAGATCTAGAGATGTCTGTGTTGCAACATCCACTCATAGTGCGACTTAGTCGGGTTTTAACGATCCTGCTGATTTTGTTGCTGCTCGGTTTATTAACACGCCCCATCGAGGCGCCAGCTTGGAAAGTTGTGAAAGCAGGTCAGCCAGAAATGAATCTCGAAGCGATTGAAGGCGCGCTGGGACAGGGCTTGGTCGTTGGCGTGCTGGGCGGCTTTCGCGCGATTTTGGCCGATTTCCTATGGATACGAACCAATACCATCTGGGAGCGACGGGATCGAGTGAAGCTCGACGCAATGGTTCGCCTCGTCACCACCTTGGACCCGCGCCCGGACTTTTTCTGGATCAACGGTAGCCGCATGATTGCTTACGATGTACCTAATTGGCGAATACGCGAAGAGGGGGGCTATGATGCTGTGCCCGAGGTGCGTCAGCAAGCGATCGACTACGATCAAGCGCAGCAAGCTTTTGATTTGCTCGACGAAGCGCTGAAATTTCATCCGGATAAGGCCAAGCTCTACTTAGAAAAGGGGCAGATTTATCTGAATCGACTGAAGGATGATGCACGGGCTGCCGAGTGGTTCTTAGCAGCCTCTCAGCAAGCGGATGCGCCATATTATGCGGCGCGTATCTATGCTGAACTGTTGCGTAAGCAAGGTTTGGATACGGAGGCGTATAGCTACCTTAAAGATTTGCACCGTGAACTGCCCAATGTGCCATATGCGCAGAAAGGTATTATTTTGGAACGTATTCGTGAGCTTGAAAATACGCTGAAGATTCCCTTTTGGCAACGCTTTCAGCCAGCAGTCGAGCCGATGCTAGAAGAGCCACGTGGGGCACCGGCATTCGATGCGCCTGAGCCTCACGACCATGCGGGGCATGCGCATTAATGAACCGCCAAGCCAAAGCCCAGTTGGATGCGCAACTGCGTCACCGTATTAATGCGGGGCGTGTCGCTGTGCGTGACCAAGTCGCATTCTTTGGTCGCCAGTTTGGCGATGTCGCATCGGAGTGGAAAGAAGATGATACCCGGGTGACTTTTGCAGATTTCGCAATTTCGGAAAAACTCTTCGCGGAGTTGCGCCGCGACTTTCCGCAGGATGATTATTGTAGTGAGGAGGCCAGCCCCCTGGACGAGGTATTAGAGCTGGAGGCGCGTTTTGCCTGGGTGGTCGACCCGATCGATGGCACCAATAATTATGCACTGGGTTGCCCCTTTTGCGCCATTTCGCTGGCGTTGTTATTGGATGGGGAGCCTGTTTACGGCTTTATTTACGATCACAGCACAAAGGATCTACTGGAAGGCGGCCCTGGTCGTGGCTTATTGCGTAATCAGAAGAAGCTCGATCGCAACAAGACCGTAGCGGATGCGCAGACCATGGTCGGTTTGCACTTTCCGATGCCAGCAAAGGAGTTGGAGCGCTTAGCTCCCTTGCTCGCGAAGTATCGAGCGCGCTGCTTGGGCAGTGGAGCTTTAAGCGCAGCCTACGTTGCCACTGGCTATTTGACTGGAGTGATTGATCACCGTATTAAAGTTTGGGACATCGCAGCCGCCTATGCGCTCTGTCGAGCAGCCGGGTTGCAATGGACCTTCATCGAAGCATCCCCGTTTCCATTGCGACGTTTCCACCCCAAAATGGGCTTTACGCCTTACTACGCTGGAGCGGACTCGTTTGTCGCTGAGCTGAACGCCTTGTCGTAGCCGAGTTATTTGCCCTCGGTTCCGATGCTTTTTCGCGCTTGCGGCTGGGCAGGAGAGAACGGGGTCTAAAGAGCCCCGCTACTGATGATGTATGCGATGTTCAATGTTCGATGCTCGCTTTTTCGGTAGCCGAGTGCTTTAGCCTCGGTTCGGATGTTCCGCTGCCCGCGGCTAGCCCTATGCGAACGGGGTCGAGTTTTAAGTGCGAAGACTGAAGTTCGCGGTTAGGAAGTGACCGCTCATTCGCAAGTGGGCTCTAAACAGCCTCGCCACGATCTGAGTTGAGCGCTTACACCACTCCCATGGTTTTGAGTAAGGAGGAAATGTAAGGGATCAACTGTTTCTTACGGCTGACAATACTTTTCAGTTCGTAGATGTTACTCTGGCCGCGTTGTGGGTAGTTGATGGCTGCCTTGAGCTCTTCATTGCCTGCGACGACGAGTAGGGAGTCTTGCGTGTTGATATCCGTAACCAGTAGAAAGCTGAAGTAGAGTTCTTCTTTTGCGCGGTAGGCTTCCAGCGCATTGTCGAGGGCGTCTTCGTTCTTCCAGAAATTATCGAAGCCTAGTTCTTCGATTTGAGAGACTGAAAAGCGCAGTTCACCTTCGCTGTAGATCTTGCAGTCGGAGCTGATGACTTGCTCAGGCTCGCTGTTTATGACGACAGATCCAGCGGTAAAGATTAGATCGGCGAGGGCCTTGGGATCAATCCCCGCAATTGGGGCAAGCCAATCCAAGAGCTCGCCTTCGAGTGGCGTGGTGGTGGGACTATTTAAGAGTAAGGTGTCAGAGATGATCCCTGCCATTAGTATGCCGGCAATGTTGGGAGCCGGAGTGAGGGATTGCGCGCGAAACATGTCGGCCACAATGGAGCAGGTTGAACCGACTGGACGATTGATGAATAAGATCGGTTGCTCTGTAGGAATGTTACCGAGGCGGTGGTGGTCTAAAATTTCGGTGATTTGTACTTCACCGGCTCCATTGACGGCTTGTCCGAGCTCATTGTGATCGACGAGCGCAATTTTTGTGTGACTGGGGCGTAAAATATCACTCTTCGAAAAGACGCCAATCAATTGCTTGTGATCGTTCACCACCAAGTAGAGTGGGTCGTTGTTATTGGCGATGCGGCGCTTGACTGAGGAAATGCGATCTTCGGCGCTGAAACAGCTAACTTCGGGGTCAATGAGTCCATCGATATGAGTGGCGGTGCGAATGATCCAGGAGGTGGTTGCAGAATCGTAGGGGCTCACGATTAGAGACACGTTGCGCTCCTTCGCGCGTGCGATTACATCTTCGTCGACTTCGAGCGCTCCAGTTATAACCAGCAAGCGCACGCCGAGTTGCAGGCAACGTTCTTGAATGTCCCAGCGGTCGCCTACAATGATAATGCTGCGGTCAGACGGCAGTCCGTTCTCTTTGTGGTGGCTTCCGAACGAACGGATGTCCATGGCGCCGATGCGCACGTAGAGCTCTTCTAGGTCGTCTTGGTGATCCGAGTGTAGGACCGTCGCATTGAGTGAGTCGATGATCGATTTCACACTGGTGTGCACTCGACGCATAGAGCGCGGTTCGCGTGGTTTGGGTATAAAAAATTCGCCTAATTGGAAAATAGAAACCAAGCCCTCAATATGTCCGTTTTCATCGACAACTGGCAGCGCGCGTACATCGTATTTGTCGATCAATTCCAATGCTTCCGCGCAGGTGCTTTGCCGCGTCACGGTGAGTGCTTCGGTTTGCATAATATTGCCGAGGCGAGGCGTGACGTCACCTATAAAGCGTGGCAGTGGCGTCTGGAAGCGTTCCAAGATTGCATCAATGCGGGCGTTTGAGTTTCCGCAGCGAGCGGCCACATATTGCGTCTGGCCGATCGCATGCTTATAAGCTTCGTAAGCGAGAGCCGAGCAGATCGCGTCCGCGTCGGGGTTTTTGTGGCCAAAGATATAGATTGGGTCGGTCATAGATAGAAGTAATAAAAGTAATCTCTATGCTTTCAACAACGTCAAAGTCATGGCTTTGAGCAAAGAAAAACCCCAGCCTTGTAAGAGGCTGAGGTTTTGTTCTTTAGACTATTGCTAAATTTTCGTTATTAAGAACCTGGTAGTTTAGATTCTAGGATTGTCGCGGTTGTTCCGACTGCATCTTCAATACTCGCGGTCTTTGAACTGTCGGTTTTCTTGACTAGCTCGTCTGTAGTGTCTTCGTAGTAGGTTACGTGGCCGTCTACGAAAGCAATGTGGCCACCTTCACCAAGCCATGGAGAATTATCATCCCATTTGCCTGTGCCATCAATATGGCCTTTGGTCCAAATTAGGGGGGTGACTGTGGATTGAGCATTGGGGCTTAATCCCGCAGCCATATCATAGCTGATTATATCCTTTGCCGCGGTCCAATCCGTTGAGGCAACGGCTGTGCCAGTAGTGGTTGTAATGATTACATTAGGGATTGCTGAGGCATAGCTGGCAACATCATCTGCTGATGTGATGAAGTAGAGCGAGCCATCGTTTAAGCCGCCGAATTCTGCGATAACTTGTGCCCATCCAGCAGTTGTTGTCGCTTGAGTTTTGCCTGCTGCCCATGCACCATCATCAGAAATGGAGCGTGTGCGAGTGCCAGATGTTGAGAAGTTGGCGTAAGCCAGTGCGATTTGACGCAAATTACTCGAGGATGTGACCATCGAGGCTTTCTTCTTAACTGCGCCAACAGTCGGAATAAGGATTGCGGCAAGGATGCCGATAATCGCGATAACAGTAAGTAGCTCAATCAGGGTGAAACCTGAGCGGGGGGTGGATTTAGTTTTCATCATATAAAACTGTTTTGGTGTATTTTTGTTTGTTGTTGTGGGGTAGGAGAGGCGTGCTGCTCTCCCGTTGAATAATAAAGTTTCAAGGCTAGGAAGCTTCGCTCCTCAAGTCCAATCATTTTTGTGAGATTTTATCTTCCTGTTATAATTTTAAATTGTTGCTTGCATGGGATTGGGGGCGAACTAAGTTGCCTGAGCCTTGAGGGCGAGTCGATATTCGAGCCTATAAGATTAACATGCAAAACACAAACGTAGCCTACGATAGTAAAGTGGAGGGTGAAGTCATTGTCACTCAAGCGGATGCTGTAATAAACTGGATTCGCAAGCACTCGGTCTGGCCGATGCCTATGGGTCTCGCCTGTTGCGCGATTGAATTGATGGCGGCCGGTGGTTCGCGTTTTGATATTTCTCGTTTCGGTATGGAAGTCATGCGATTTTCACCTCGTCAGGCCGATTGTATGATCGTTGCGGGCACTGTGACTTATAAAATGGCGGAGGTTGTGCGTCGTATTTACGAGCAGATGGCCGAGCCGAAGTGGGTGGTTGCTATGGGCGCCTGTGCGAGCACGGGCGGCATGTACCGTTCTTATGCAACTTTACAGGGGGTCGATCGTATCGTTCCCGTTGATGTATATATTAGTGGCTGTCCTCCGCGTCCGGAGGCACTACTGGATGCGATGATTAAATTGCAGGACAAGATTGGCCGGGAGCGTTCGGTCAAAAACTTGACCGCCCGAAATGCCAAGCCCGCAGAAGCGGAGTTGGCAGGAGCCGGAAAGGAAAGCTAAACCATGGCCAAGAGCGAATTTGCTCAATTGAAGGAGCGTTTTGACTATCTGACAGAACGCGAATCTGCAGATCATTTGGCGGTTAATTGTCCAGCGGATCAGCTGGTCGAGCTCTGCACCGCATTGCGGGACGAGTTAGGCTACGATTTGTTGTTGGATGTGACTGCTGTGGATTGGGATGCTCAGAGCCCCCGTTTCACGGGGATCTATCATCTGCTATCAACGACAAAGCATGAGTATCTACGCATTGCGGTCGACTGCGCCGATAGCATTCACCCCAGCTTACCTTCGCTCTGCGGATTATACGCGGCTGCGAATTGGCACGAGCGCGAGACTTATGATTTGATGGGGATACACTATGAGGGGCATCCCGACCTGCGTCGTATTTTGATGTGGGATGAATATCCTTATCATCCCTTGCGTAAAGATTTCCCATTGGCTGGTATTGAGACACCTTTTCCAGCAGATGACGTGGCCGAGTCCACCAATGCGAAGGTGCTGCCTGCACCGATGGCCGGCGGCCCTTTCGTTTCTTCAGCGGATGGTCCTATGAGTCAAACAGAGCCTCGTGCTCGTGATGAGAGCTGGAACGAGCAAAAGGAGAAACCAGTAGAGTAATCTTTAAACATGGCCACGACCACAAAAGAAATTTCGATCGGCGACCTCGGTGCACGTAGCAGCGAGGCTGAACCTACCCTGCAAGGGGAGACCATGGCGCTTAACGTCGGTCCCTCGCACCCGACGACGCACGGAGTGCTGCGCTTGAAGATGGAGCTCGATGGCGACATCGTGAAAAGCTGCGATCCTGTGCTCGGCTATCTTCACCGTGGAGACGAGAAGATCGCTGAGAACATGACTTATAATCAGTTTGTGCCTTACACAGACCGATTGGACTATCTCGCACCTTTGGCTAATAATGTGGCCTACGCGATGGCAGTTGAAAAACTGGCTGCGCTGGAAGTGCCGGACCGTTGCCAAGCGATTCGCGTGCTCTGCTGTGAGCTGGCGCGTGTGTCTTCGCACTTGTTGGGCATTGGTGTTTACGGCATGGATGCCGGTGCATGGACGGTGTTCATGTATACGTTCACCGAGCGTGAAAAACTTTACACACTGTTCGAAGAATTGACCGGTGCACGTTTTACCACCAGTTACACTCGTATCGGTGGGGTCGCGCGTGATATTCCCGATGGTTGGTTAGGCCGTGTGCTTGAGTTCTGTAAGGGGGTATTGCCCGTTTTGGATCAAGTGGATAAGTTGCTGACGCGCAATCGTATCTTCATGGACCGCACTGTTGGAGTGGGGGCGATTTCTAAGGAGGACGCGATTTCTTATGGATTGACGGGGCCGAACTTGCGTGCTTGCGGTGTGGATCTGGACTTGCGTAAGGATAAGCCTTATCTCGGCTATGAAAAGTTTGATTTCGAAGTGCCCGTCGGCACTACCGGGGATTGCTACGATCGCTACTTGATGCGTGCTGAAGAGGTGCGCCAGAGTGTGAGTATCATACGCCAGTGTATCGATCAATTTCCTGAGGGGAGCTACTACGCGGAAGAGGCCAAAAAGATCTTTGCGCCACAAAAGGCTAAAGTGCTGACCAGCATGGAGGAGCTGATTCAGAACTTCATGATTGTGACTGAAGGTCCACAGATCCCCGCAGGCGAAGTCTACTTCGAAGCTGAGAACCCTAAGGGGGCCTTGGGCTTTTTCATCGTTTCAAAGGGGGGCGGCGTGCCGTATCGTCTCAAGATTCGCGGTCCATCTTTCTGTAGCTTGAGTATTCTCGAAAAACTGATTCCCGGGCACTACATGACCGACATCACTGTGATTCTAGGTTCACTGGACTTCGTAATGGGGGAATGTGACAGGTAGTCGATGAGCCACTGGAAAACTGAAAACCGGTAAACGGAGCATTTAATGAATTTAAAACCAGAAACAATCGAAAAGATCGACAAGCTCGTACCACGCTACCCGACTGTGCGTAGTGCGGCGCTACCACTTTGCCACTTGGTGCAAGAGGATCAGGGCTACCTGTCTCAGGAGGCGATGGAATGGATTGCCGAGCGTCTGGATCTACAGCCGATCAATATTATCGAGATCGTGACCTTTTATCCGATGCTGCGCACGGAGCCTACGGGCCAATATCATGTGCGTGTCTGTCGCACTTTGCCCTGTGCCCTCGCAGGCGCCTATCAAACCTGCAAGAGCTTCGAAAAGGAGTTTGGCTGCAAGGTCGGGCACACCAGTGAAGATGGTAAAGTGACGCTGGAATTCGTCGAATGCCACGCCGATTGCGGCAAGGGCCCCGTCGTGATGGTCGGTGAAGACGAATATACCGACATCGATCCAGAAAAGGCGGCTGAAATGGCCGCTAAAATGAAGAGCGGTGAGCTCCCCAACGGCTTGTCAGCCTGATCACGCATTCCTAATTCGTAATTCCTAATTTTTAATTCCCACAATGGCACTTCAAGAAACCAGGTTAATTTTCAAACATATCGACGAAGAAGGGTATACCAACGACATCGATTGCTACGTGAAAAACGGTGGCTACGAGCAGCTTAAGAAGGCCGTCACCATGAAGCCGGAAGACATCTGCGCAGAGGTGCTCACTTCTGGTGTTCGTGGCCGCGGCGGTGCTGGTTTCCCAGCGGGGATGAAGTGGAAGTTTCTCGATCGTAAGTCGGGCAAGCCTATCTACCTCGTTTGTAATGCCGACGAATCGGAGCCGGGCACTTTTAAAGATCGTCAAATCATTCACCAAGATCCGCACCAGTTGATCGAAGGTATGATGTGTGCCGCTTTCGCGATTCAGGCGAAGCTGGCATTTATCTATATTCGTGGTGAGTTCTTCCAGGGATACAAAATCCTCGAACGTGCGATCGAAGAGGCCCGCGAGAAGAATTTCCTCGGAGATAACATCCTCGGTTCGGGCTACTCCTGCGATATCATTGTGCACCGTGGTGCCGGGGCTTACATTTGCGGTGAAGAAACCGGTTTGATCGAGTCCTTGGAAGGTTTTCGCGCCAATCCACGCATTAAGCCGCCATACTTTCCTGCGGCACTGGGTGCCTATCAGTGTCCGACCATTGTAAATAATGTGGAAACTCTTTGTGACGTGAAGCACATCATCGAGATGGGGGGCGAAGGCTTTGCCAAGATCGGCACACCCGGTAACACCGGCACCCGTATTTGGTGTGTATCCGGCCACGTGCAAAAGCCGGGCTACTATGAATTTGCCTGCTCGGATGTGACATTGGGGCAACTCATTTACGACGTGTGCGGTGGGCTCAAGCCCGGACGCAAGCTCAAGGCCGTCATCCCCGGCGGTTCCTCCGCCAAGATTCTACGCGCGGATGAGCGTTTTACTGGTAAACTGAAGGACGGCACCGAGTTTGATTGGGGCATCGAAGATATTCCGATGGACTTTGATAGCTTGGCTGCGGTCGGCTCGATGTCGGGCTCCGGTGGCGTGATCGTGATGGACGACACCACTGACATGGTGGAAGCGCTGGCGAATATTAACTATTTCTACGCCCACGAAAGTTGTGGCCAGTGCACGCCTTGTCGCGAAGGGGTGCCTTGGATGCGTAAGGTCACCCAACGCATGGTCGACGGCGAAGCCCGCGAGGAAGATGCCGATCTGCTCAAGTCCATCGCCGACCAAATTGCGGGGCGCACGATTTGTGCCTTCGGCGAGGCAGCCTCGTGGCCGGTCCAAAGTTTTATCGCCAAGTTTAAGGACGAATTCGTTGAGAAAGCCAAAGAGCAAGCTGCCCGCCGTAAAGAGGGCCAAGAAGTCGCGAAGGAGACTACTTTAATTTAGACCATGAACATTCAGAGCATCGTCGAGAACATCACCATCAATATCGATGGGCAGGATGTCGAAGTCCCCAAGGGGATTAACATCATTGAGGCCGTGAAGATGGTGGGCAAGGGCAAGGAAGTGCCGCACTATTGCTACCATCCGAAACTCTCCGTCGCGGGTAACTGCCGTATGTGCATGGTCGAAATGGGCATGCCGATGCGCGATCGTGCCACCGGCGAAGCCATTCTGGATGAGAATGGCGTGCAAAAGATCGGTTGGATGCCTAAGCCTACCATCGGTTGTGCGACCAATGCCTCGCCTGGCATGCATATCCGGACCAACTCTGAGATGGTGAAGGAGTCGCGCAATGGGGTGACTGAATTCTTGTTGATCAACCACCCATTGGACTGCCCCATTTGCGACCAAGCAGGTGAGTGCCGTTTGCAGGAGTTTTCCGCAGAGCATGGCCGTGGATACAGCCGCTTTATAGAAAAGAAGAATGTGAAGCCTAAGCGCACGACGCTGGGGCCGCGTGTCACCCTCGATGACGAGCGCTGCATTCTTTGTTCGCGTTGCATACGCTTCAGTAAAGAAGTTGCTGGCGACGATGTGCTTGGCTTTGTGGATCGTGGCACTTACTCCACGCTCACTTGTTTCCCAGGCAAAGATCTCTCCCACAACTATTCACTCAATACAGTGGATATTTGTCCTGTGGGCGCACTCACCAGTACCGACTTCCGCTTTAAAATGCGGGTATGGTTTCTTAAGCGCACAGATAGCATTTGCACCGAGAGTAGTGTGGGTGCCAATACTGAGATCTGGAGCCGCGAAGGTAAGATCTATCGTATCACGCCACGCCGTAATGACGCGGTGAACGATACTTGGATGACTGATTCGGGCCGTGCGCTGTATAAAGCCATCGAGTCGGACGACCGTCTGGTCCAATACACCATTGAAGGTGTACATAAGAGTCCCGAGGAAGTGGCGAATGCTGCCGTGGAGCTATTGCAATCGGGGGATGTCGCATTAGTCGGCTCAGCACACAGTTCATTGGAAGAGCAGTTCTTTTACAAAACCATTGCTGAGCGATGCGGCGCTAAAGTCTCGCTCGTCAGCCATTACGATGAAGGCGATGGGCTGCTGCTATCCGAAGATCGCAGTCCGAACTTGCGTGGTGCGCTGGTGACCGGCTTGATTGACCAACTTCCGGAGGCCAAGCTCGATGCACTGGCCCACGACATCAACTCCGGAGCCGTCAAGACAGTTCTCGCGGTGAACGAAGACCTCACTCAGCTCGGGATCGATTCTGAGACGCTTGCCAAAGTCAAAGTCATTTACGTCGGCACACATGCCAACAAAACCAGCCAAGTCGCTCATCTCGTGATTCCCTCGTTGATGGTATTTGAGAAGGACGGTTCATTTATCAACCAGAGCTTCCGTCTCCAGCGTTTCAAGACCGCGGTTCCTGGCCCACGTGGAGTACAGTCGGATATTACGATCTTGGAAAAGATCGCCGCTCCTTTGGCCCAAGAAAAAGCCGCGCCTGCGCTGGCAATTGATGAACTCTGGCTGCGTATGGTGAAGACATTGGCTTCTTTGCCCGAGTCACTTAGCTGGCGCTCACTGCCCGACGAAGGGGTCGCGCTCGATGCCAAAGCCTTCCTCGATCTTAGTTTCGTTGAAACTAAGAATCTTAAATATGATCCTGTCGCGTTTAAGGAAGCGCACACTGCATCCGCTCAAGCACCCGCTGCTGCGGCGCAGGAGGAGGCCTAAGTTATTGAACAAGTTTCTGATATGGAATTCTTAGACGCATCTTTGCCCTACATCATGCCGATTGTGTATGCAGTCCTCATGATCTCTGTCTTTATGGGACTTTGCAGTTACTCAGTGCTAGCTGAGCGCAAAGTGTCCAGTTGGATTCAAGGCCGCGTGGGGCCTAACCGCACACGCTTGCCACTCGTCGGTCATATTCCGATCTTGGGCAATCTGATGACAGGTCTGGGTTTGTTTCAACCCGTCGCTGATGGCCTCAAGTTTCTTTTCAAAGAAGAAATCGTGCCCGGCCACGTGAACAAGGGCTACTACTATTTAGCTCCGGTGGTCGCACTCGCGCCCGCTTTGACGACTATGGTGGTGCTTCCATTTGGTCGTTATGTGGATGCCGATGGCGTTCTTCAGCCGCTGGTTTTGGCCAATGTCGATCTCGGCATGTTGATCATTCTCGGAATTTCTTCCCTCGGAGTTTACGGGGTCGTGCTGGCGGGTTGGTCTTCGAATAGTAAATATCCCTTTTTAGGTGGAGTCCGCGCTTCTGCACAAATGATTTCCTACGAACTCGCTATGGGCTTGGCACTCTTGCCGGTCTTTATGTGGTCAGCTTCGCCAGGCTATTATGATGAGGCAGGCATGTTTGTCGAGGGGAGCCGCTACGGTATGAGCCTCTTCGGAGTGGTACAATCACAGCAGGCGGCTTGGACGATTCTGTGGCAACCGCTTTCAGCACTGTTGTTTCTAGTCGCGCTCTTTGCTGAAACCAATCGCTTACCTTTCGATATGGCGGAGTCTGAAACCGACCTAGTGGGCGGTTTCCATACCGAGTATGGCTGTTTTAAGTTTGGCCTCTTCTTCGTTGCAGAGTATGCACACATCATCATGGGCTCAGGCATCTTTGTTCTGCTATTCCTCGGTGGCTGGAACTTCCTGCCATGGATGGCGGACCCTTGGGGCACTGGCATTCTCGGGAGTGTGCTCTCGGTCGCCTGGTTCATGGGCAAGGTCTTTTTCATGATTTTCTTTTTTATCTGGATGCGCTGGACCTTGCCACGTTTCCGCTACGACCAAGTGATGTCGCTTGGTTGGAAGATTCTTCTCCCACTCGCGGTGGCTAACTTGGTGTTCAACACCATTATCATCGCCCTTTACGACACTCTCACCCGCTAAATTTAATGGCTAAGACAAAAGTTCTAGAACGTAAGCCGCTGTCCTTTGCGGAAAAAACCTTCTTGCCGCAGATTGTTACGGGCTTGAAGACCACCTTCGGCA
Organism: Thalassobacterium maritimum; assembly: GCF_031127805.1. Taxonomy (NCBI): domain Bacteria; kingdom Pseudomonadati; phylum Verrucomicrobiota; class Opitutia; order Puniceicoccales; family Coraliomargaritaceae; genus Thalassobacterium; species Thalassobacterium maritimum. The sequence continues at coordinate 26,608 of NZ_JARXHW010000012.1, forward strand.
CCATGCTGCAGAAGGGCGTCACACTGCAATATCCAGACGAGCGTCCCACCATCCCGGATAACTATCGTGGCGTGCCCACTTTGGTCAAAGATCCCAATGGTCGCGAGAAGTGCGTGTCCTGCCAATTGTGTGAATTTGTATGTCCGCCCAAGGCCATCCGTATCACGCCTGGTGCGATCGATGCTGAGGCCGAACCTGAGCGTGCTCACGTCGAGAAGGCGCCGCAAGAGTTCGATATCAACATGCTACGCTGTATCTATTGTGGGCTGTGCCAAGAGGTCTGCCCTGAGGAGGCCATCTTCTTGCAAGACATCTTCTCACTTTCTGGTTATTCGCGTGAAGAGATGATCAACAATAAGCAAAAGCTCTACGAGCTGGGCGGCACGCTGCCGGATAAACACCACAAGTGGGATAAAAAGAAGTCTGCTGAACTCGCAGGTAACGCACATTAAATTTCGAATCATGATCGATATACTCTTTTACGTCTTCGCAGCCATTACGCTGACTTCGGCACTCCTGATGGTAGTGAGCCCGAATGCGGTGAATAGCGCCATGTGCATGATTGTTTCCTTCGTTGGCACGGCAGGGATGTTTGTGTTGCTGGAAGCTTACTTTCTCGCTGTGTTGCAGATTCTCGTATATGCAGGCGCGGTCATGGTGCTCTTCCTATTCATTATCATGCTACTTGATGTGGATAAGGAAACCAATCAGATCTTAAAGGATAAGCTGACACTCGCTGCCTCGATTGCTGGATTTGCGCTCTTGGTCGTTATGATTTGTTCTGCTTTTGCCGGTGGACAGCATTTACCTGAAACCTCCTTACTGCCAGTTCTGGAGAATCCCACTGGCGCAGGGATTGGTATTCCTTTTACCACATCCGCCAAGTCATTTGGTTACAGCTTATTCACCAAGTATATGCTGCCATTCCAAGTGACCGGCTTCTTGCTACTGTCCGCTATGATCGGCGTCATTGTGGTCTCGAAGAAACATTCTTAATTCCTAATTTATATGACCGTAGGTATAAACGCTTTTATATTGGTTGCCGGATTGCTCTTTGCAATCGGCTTGCTCGGGGTGATTCTTCGCAAGAACACGCTGATCATCTATATGTCGCTGGAGTTAATGCTCAACGCGGTGAATCTCGCGCTGGTCGCATTTTCCCGTTACAACGGCACCATGGATGGCAACCTTTTCGTCTTTTTTATTATCACTGTGGCGGCTGCTGAAGTCGCCCTCGGCCTCGCTATCATCGTCGCGCTTTTCCGTCTGCGCCAAACGGTGATGGTCGATCAACTCACCTCCTTGAGTCGCTAGAACCATGACCGCCACTCAGTCTCTTCTCGCTGTGCTTCTCACCCCGCTGGTTTCAGCGGCTTTGATCGCATTCTTTTTCCGCCGTATGGGCAAAGTGGCTTCGGCCATCTCGGTGCTCGCCGCGGCAGGCATCTTCGTCTTTTCGCTGCTTGCGATCCGTGGTGCTGCGGGCGAAAGCCTAACCGTGTCTTGGGATTGGCTCAGCTTCGGCGATTATAGCGTGTCGATGGGCTTTCTTTTCGATGGTGTCTCGGCGACCATGCTGACGATGGTGGGAGCTGTTGGCTTCTTGATCCATCTTTTCAGTCTCGGCTATATGGCCGACGACAAGGGGCGCGCTCGTTTCTTTGGCGGTCTGTCGATCTTCATGTTCTCCATGCTCGGTATCGTGCTGGCGGACAACTTGATTATGATCTTCGTATTCTGGGAGCTGGTGGGTTTCAGCTCTTATATGTTGATTGGTCACTACCTTGATACCGACGAAGCAGCCGCTGCCTCGAAGAAGGCGTTTATCGTCAATCGGGTGGGGGACTTTGGCTTTTTGATCGGTATCGTATATGCCTACTGGCACTTCGGCACCACAAACCTCAGCGAGATGCACGGCATCGTCGCGGCGAATAGCGAACTAATCAGTGCATGCATTGCTGCGCTGCTGATGTGTGGCTTCATTGGTAAGTCGGCTCAATTCCCACTGCATGTTTGGTTGCCCGATGCGATGGCGGGTCCGACGCCTGTTTCCGCTTTGATTCACGCGGCTACCATGGTCGCCGCGGGTGTCTACTTCCTGATTCGTATCCAGTTTCTATTTACGCCTGAAGTGTTAACATTTATCGCATGGCTCGGCACCTCCGTTGCAGTCTATGCAGGATTTTGTGCTTACGGTCAGAATGACATTAAAAAGATTTTGGCGTATTCCACGCTCTCGCAGCTCGGCTACATGTCGGCCGCCTTTGGTCTTGGCCTGCCAGGTGTGGCACTCTTCCACCTGATCACTCACGCCTTTTTCAAGGCGCTGCTCTTCCTTGCAGCTGGTTCGGTCATCCACGGTTGCCACCACGAGCAAGACATCTTCAAAATGGGCGGCCTGCTCAAGAAGATGCCGATCACTTCGATCACCTTCTTACTGGGCACCTTGGCGCTTTGCGGCTTTTACGGCTTGGCTGGTTTCTACTCGAAAGATGCGATCCTCGTCGCCGCTGGCCTGACTAGTTCGCCGATCTTTATTCTGCTCACTTTGGGTGCTTTCTTAACCGCAGGCTACATGGGGCGTCTTTTTTGGATCGCTTTCCTCGGCCAGCCCAAGTCCGACGCTGCTTCGCATGCGAAGGAGAGTCCGCTGACTATGCTGATTCCTTTGATCGTTTTAGCTGTGCTATCTGTCGCGGGTGGTTGGATCGGTTTCTGGCCGGAGCAACTCGGTGGCTTGATCAAAGAGAACCTCGATCACTTGCATCATATGTCTGGGCACGATGCCATGCACACTAAGGTGCTGATCCTCGGCTCGGCCGCTTGGGTGGTGGGCCTTGCGCTTTCATTGTTCTACTACCGCGTGGGCGCCAAGGAGGATCGTCTCGCAAAGAGTGCACCTCCTGTCTATGGCTTCCTGAAGTCACGTCTCTGGTTTGATGAAATCTATGGTTACTATGTGGCGAAAATTCAGCAACGCTTCGCGCTCTTCCTCAGTTTTATTGATGTCTTTGTGATCAAGGGCATTCTGGTGCGCGGTAGCGCAGGTCTCGTAGGACTCGTCGGTATGTGCTCACGATCCCTGCATGATGGTAACATTCACAGCTACGTTTATTGGTTCCTCGCTGGCCTAGTTCTTCTTTGGGCGGTCGCTTCCGGACTTCTGTAAATTCACTTTTTCTTAGGTTAGATATGGGAAACCTCGACACGAATTCACTCTTTTTGCTCGTCGCAATTCTGGCACCGTTGGTTGCGGGCACAGTCTTGCTCTTCGGTGCACGCTTCAGTCAAACGACGATTCGAGCAGTGGCCGCATTCGGCTTTGGTTGGCCATTAATCATCGGGCTGCTGCTCTATAGTCTTTTCGAACCTTCATTGGTGGGCGAGTATAACTTCGAGCTGCGCTTGCCGACCGGGCTGGAAAGCATTGGCATTTACCTGCACTTGGGCTTGAACGGTATCTCCATGCCGCTCTTCCTGCTCGCGGGCACAGTCGGCTTAGCGGCGGGGCTCTATGCGATGTATTCCAATGCGGATCGTCCGCACCTTTATCTGGCTTTGCTGCTCTTTATGTTGGGCGGCTTGATGGGCACCTTCGCCTCGGTCGATGTGTTCTTCTTCTACTTCTTCCATGAGTTTGCGCTCATCCCGACCTTTTTGATGATCGGTATGTGGGGTGGCGCGGGCCGTCGCGGGGCTGCCATCGAGATGACGGTTTACCTGACCCTCGGCGCTCTGCTTTCCTTACTCGGCCTGATTGCACTCTACGTGCAAAGCGGCGCAGATTCCTTCTCGTTGGTGGAGCTACGCAACTATTTGTCCGCACAGCCGCTCTCCGAGACCGTGCAAAACAATATCTTTGCACTGCTGCTTTTCGGCTTTGGTATCTTGGTTTCACTCTTCCCATTTCACAGCTGGGCGCCCAAGGGCTATGCCGTCGCTCCGACAGGTGCCGCAATGCTACACGCAGGTGTTTTGAAAAAATTCGGTCTCTATGGCCTGCTCCAGATCGCTGGACCGCTCTTGCCGGCGGGGGGCGAACATTGGTTCTCTTGGATCGTGTGGCTCGCATTGGGTAACATCCTTTTCATCGGTCTAGTCACGATGGCGCAGAAGGATCTCAAGATGATGCTTGGCTACAGTTCCGTCATGCACATGGGCTATGCCTTCCTGGGCTTGGCTTGCTTTTCCGTGGTGGGCGCGGGTGGGGCGTTGCTGTTGATGGTGGCACACGGTCTCTCGGTGGCACTGCTCTTCATGCTGTCGACATGCATCTACCACCGCAGTCAAACTTTCGACCTCAGTGCGATGGGGGGGCTCGCCTCTAGAGCGCCTGTGCTGGCAGCATGCTTCGTGGCTGGTTCGATGGCTAGCATTGGTTTGCCCGGCTTTGGTAATTTCTGGGGAGAGTTCACTATCTTTGCAGCACTTGCAGAGACGGAGCTCACGCGCTGGATCGTCGTGCCCGCGGCCATTGGCATCATTATTTCCGCCATCTACGGCCTGCGCGCTGTGGCTAATATCTTCTTTGGTCAGCCCAAGGGCGACTTCGCCGACCGCTTAGAGAGTGGTCAAATTACCGATTTGCAGGGCTTCGAAAAATTGCCCGCTGGCATCTTGATCGCGGGTCTGGTGCTGATCGGTATTTTTCCACGCATCTTTTCAGACGATGCCAACCGTGAGTTGGTTGAAATGTATCCACAGGAACAAAGCAATTTGCCGGTCATCCACTCGGCCGTGCTCCCCACTCAGGTGGACGCACACAAGGAGGTTACACACTAATGAACGAACTTCTTATTGAATTTTTGAGCGGTTTCACCGCGACTAATGAATGGGCGGCCATTCTGCCCGAGATCCTCTTGGGCGTGCTCGCTCTGGGGCTTCTGGGGGCTGAGATGGCTTTGCCACGCAGTCAGCAGACGCGCTGGATTCCTCGTCTTGCAGTTTGGGGACAAGTGATTGTCCTAGTGCTGGCCTTTACCTGTGCTGGATGCTGCAGCTTCGATCAGCGCGAATATTTTAGCGGGCTCATTGCGCAGAACGATGTCACTCAATTGATGCGTGGCTTCTTCCTTCTCAGTTCACTGGCAGTTTGTTACTTAGGTAAGGTCTACTTCGCACGGCAGTCAGCCTTGCCCAAAACGGAGTTTTACGCACTGGTGTTGATTATTTCAGCCGCGATGATGCTGCTGGTGCAGAGTGCACACTTCGTCATGCTCTTCGTGGCGCTGGAAACAGTGACGGTGGCCTTTTACGTATTGGTTGCTTACAACCGCACGAGTAAATTCTCGTTGGAAGCTGGCTTGAAATACCTGATTCTCGGCGCGCTCAGCTCTGGCATCCTTCTGTTCGGTATCGTGCTGCTTTATGGCATCGCTGGTAGTCCAGAGTTGGTGGCGTCCAGCCATGACTCGCTTAATTATACGCAGCTGATGCACTTTGTGATTCCGAATATGGATAATCTCATTGTGAAGATTGGTGCGCTGCTAGTCATTGCAGGCGTCTGCTTCAAAATCGGTGCCGTGCCTTTTCAAATTTGGGTGCCCGACGTCTATCAAGGTGCGCCGACGCCTGTCACCGCTTACCTTGCCGTGGCTTCCAAGGCAGCTGGCTTTATCGTTCTCATCCAGTTGGTAAGTGGGCCTTTCTTCGGCTTACAGGATTTTCTGGTTCCAGTCCTCTCTGTCATTGCGGCCGCCACCATTCTCTTTGGGAATATCGCTGCGGTCACGCAGCGTAATGTGAAGCGCTTGATGGGGCTTTCGGGCATCGCACACGCCGGTTATCTGCTGCTCGGTGTGGTGGCACTGATGCGTGGTGTGGATTGGGCTGTTTATGCCGTGATCTTTTACCTCTTCACCTACTTGCTCGCTTCATTCGCGGTCTTTGGTGTCATGTCGCTTTCTGCTGCGGCGGACGATGCGATCCAAGAGCTCGATCATTATCAAAACTTTGCACGCAAGCATCCCTTCCTCGGTGGTGTGCTCGCATGCGGTCTCGGTTCCTTGGCGGGCATCCCCCCGCTAGGTGGTTTCATCGGTAAGCTCTTCCTCTTTGTGGCCGCCTTTCAAGCTGGCCTCTATGGCTTGCTGATTATTGCTGTGATTGGTGTCGTGATTTCGATTTACTATTACTTCGGTTGGATTCGTGAGTGTTACTTCTCGACGCCGTCTACCGAAGTGGTCAACGAAGCGGCTTGTCCTTCCACTGCAGGCGATCGCTTTCTGCTGGGGGCGTTCACAGTGGCTTCCGTAGTCGTGGGGCTCTTGCCTGCAGCGCTACCGATCATTCGCTAGTCAAGTAACACATTTGAATTTTTTATATTATGGCAACAGGTATTCTTTTTTCCGGTCAGGGCGCACAAACTGTGGGCATGGGCCGTTCGCTCTACGATCACTCCGAGATCGCGAAAGCGCTTTATGACGAAGCGAACGAAGTGCTCGGTTGGGACTTAAAAAGCGTCTGCTTCGATGGTCCAGAGGCTACTTTGACAGAAACACGTGTCTGCCAACCGGCGCTCTACGTGCAGGGCTATGTGCTTTTCAGCATTCTTAAAGAACGCGGTCTCTTAAACGATCTGAAGGCAGCCTGTGGCTTGAGCCTCGGTGAGCTCACCGCTTTGGCAACTGCCGGCGTGTATGATTTTGCCACCGGGCTACGTCTGGTGGCGGAGCGTGGCCGCTTGATGCAGTTGGCCTGCGACGCGACTAAGGGAGGTATGGCCGCTGTGATCGGTGGTGCTCCTGAAGATGTGCAAAGCTTCTGCGATGAGTTCGATATTGAAATCGCTAATTTGAATTGCCCGGGGCAAATCGTGATCTCGGGCGACAACGCTAAGGTGCTCGAAGCCGTCGCAGCTTCGAAGGGCCGTTTCAAGCTATGTAAGCCGCTCAATGTGGCGGGTGCGTATCACAGCCGCTTGATGGAGTCGGCGCGCGATGCATTTGCTGAGTTTATCAAAGACTTCGATTTCAAAGCGCCTGAACTGGTCTGCTACACCAATGTGACCGGTCAGCAAATCAGCGATCCGCAAGCAATCAAAGAGGCACTTGTGAGCCAAGTGGTTTCTTCTGTTCGTTTCGAAGACAACTTGCGCAACATGGCGGCTGATAACGGTATCAGTGAATTCTTCGAGTGCGGTCCGGGGAAAGTGCTTGCAGGCTTTGCCAAGCGTATCGACCGCTCACTGGTCGTCACGCCGATGTCCGAGTTTGAAGAGATTCCTTCGTAGGTAGGGATGCGCATTTACTTCATGGGCATTTGCGGCACTGCCATGGGTAATGCCGCACTTCTTGTCAAAGAGCAAGGTCATGAAGTGCTTGGCTGCGATGCCGGCGTTTATCCGCCGATGTCGGATGTGTTGGCGAATGCCGGCATTGATTTACTCGAAGGTTTCGATGCCGATCGACTGGCGGCATTGAAGCCAGACACTGTGGTGGTGGGCAATGCCATGAGCCGCGGCAATCCTGAGGTCGAATGGCTGCTCAATCAGTCGCAGGTGGCCTACATTTCCTTGCCCGAGCTCTTCCACGATACAGTTTTGCCCCAGCGCAAGCCCGTGGTGATTACCGGCACACATGGTAAGACCACCACCTCCACTTTAACGGCTTACTTGCTTGACCGAGCGGGGCAGGCGCCTGGCTGGTTGATCGGTGGGGTGCCCCATGATCTGCCCGGAGGCGCACAACTCGGCACAGGTGCGCCCTTCGTGATTGAGGGTGATGAATACGATTCCGCGTTTTTTGATAAGCGCAGTAAGTTCATCCATTACCGCCCACAAGTGGCGGTGCTGAATAATCTAGAGTTCGACCACGCTGATATTTTTCGTGATTTGGAAGATGTGCAGCGCACCTTCCGACACTTCTTGCGCATCATACCCAGTTCTGGTTTTGCGCTGATCAACGGCGACGATGCCAATCTTGCGGACTTGTTGCCTGTTACTTGGACGCAAGTAATTCGCGTCGGCACCCAAGAGGACAACGAGCTGCAGATCCGTAATTTTCAAGACGCGCCCACTGGCGCACAGTTCGAGCTCGTTTGGCAGGGCCAGCTTTGGGCGCAAGTGCGATGGTCCATGCACGGCCTCTTTAATGCGCGCAACGCTGCGATGGCCGCCTTGGCGGCGGCCTTGGCCAGTGGTCATCAGGACCCACGCAATTTTGACCTTTCGCCGCTGGCACAGTTTGCCGGTGTGCGGCGCCGACAAGACGTGCTCTACTCGAATGATCAGTGGACGGTCTTAGAAGACTTCGCACACCATCCCACTGCGGTGGCGGGAGCGATTGAGGCATTGCGCGCGGCTTACCCTGAGCGTTCTATGACGGTTTGCTTCGAACCACGTAGTAATACGGCGGCCACTTCACGCTTTCAAGTCGAGTTTGAAAGCGCGCTATCGCAGGCCGATCGCGTCTATTTCGGAGCGGTGCACCGTGCCGAGCGCATGCGTCCCGAGGAGCGTTTGGATACCGCCGCGATGGCTGCATCTCTGTCCATTCAAGGCGTCGAAGCGGCCGCATTTACCAGTAATGAGGCAGTCTTCGAAGCGCTACAAGCACAGCTGGGCGCTCAGACCGCCGGCGTCGTGGTCTTTTTAACCAATGGTTCCTTCGATGGCTTGCCACGTCGCACGGCCGCCTTGTTCGAGGACTGAGAGCGCGCCTTAAGCATGCATCAGGCGTGCAAAGTTGCCGCCCATCAGTTGACGCAAATCCGTGGGGCTGAGTCCCGACTTGCTTTGAATGTTTTCGATGTAGCGTGTCATGTCAGGTGTTTTTTGACTGCGCGGGTAAATTCTCAAGGGATAGTCCGATCCAAACAGCAACTTGTCGATGCCGACCAGATCGACCATCTGTTTAAACACGCGCATCTCATACAGCAGCGGGCTGGCGGCGCAATCGTAGTAAACATTGCGCAGAGCCTTGCGCAGGCGTGGGTTTTGTTCAAAGAAGGCTAAGCCGCCGCCCCAGTGCGCGAGAATTAATTTCAAATTTGGGGCTGCAGTCGCCATGCGCACCAACTCTTGCAGGGGAGTCGCCACCGAGCCCGGGTGCTCATGGCCTGCAGTTTCGGTGACGTGTAAATTGATCGGCCAATTATGGGCGCTGCACCATGCAGCCATCATTTGCCAGTGCGGGCAGGCGGCACTGAAGTTTTGCACCCCCATGTGCAGTTCCCCCACACCGCGAAAGCCCAAAGCTTGGGCGCTTTCCAGTTGCTCGATTACATTGGCATTGGGATAGATCGCCGCGAAGCCAATCAAGCGCTGGGGCGCCTGCGCCAGCCAGTCTGCAATGGCAGTATTTTGCTGGCGACAAGTCGATTCGTTTTCCCAATACCAGCCCAGCAAGACCGCTTGCTCGACGGCGGCGGCATCCATGGCTGCCAGCATTGTATCCAGCTCGCTCCAGCCCTGTATGCTGGGGCGGTCGAGCGGGGCCACCAGCTCCGCCCAGTGTACTTCCCGGTGTGTCCGCGCCCAGTCACGCGGAGCAGCCACCACTTCAGCAGGATAGGCGTGTGTATGACAATCGATGATCATAATAGCTGAGTCTCGAACTTTGTGGTCGATTTGGCTATCTTCGAATTGTTGATAATGTGAATAACTCTAAAAAAGGTATTGACGATTGGGCGGCTAAAGCCATTTTCACGCCTTTTCCAATAACCAAACCACTGATTTTATGTCACTTGAAGTAAAAGTCCGCAAAGGCGAGCCCATGGAACGTGCGCTCCGCCGCCTTAAGAAACGCCTCGACCGCGAGGGTGTCATCCGTGATGTGCGCGCAAAGCGTTATTTCGTGAAGCCTGCGCAAGCAAAGCGCCGTAAGAAGAAGGAATTGGACTTCAACAACATGCTGCGCGTTCGTTATTCGAACATGTAGTTTTTGGATGTTGCAGCGCCATGCGCTAGCTTTTTAATTAGTCTCGGCCCGTCTTGCACGTGCCGAGATTTTTTGTATCTTTTGACTATGTCTGCTCTTATTGACCGCCTATCCCTATCAACTTGCTGGTGCTCTGCACGGCATTCAGATGGTTATGAGATGGTGGAGGAAATGGTTGGGCTCGGTTTTAAGCGAATCGAACTAAGCCATGGTATTCGCATTTCGTTGGTGCCAGGTATTCTGAAAGCCGTTGAAGAGGGGCTGGTGGAAATTTCGTCGGTGCATAATTTTTGTCCTTTACCAGGCAGTGTGCAGCATGCGGCACCCAATTTATACCAACCGTCTGCAATCGATTGCCGAGAGCTGACTTTGTGGCATCGCTACACGCAGCGAACACTCGATTTTGCTCTAAAGGTCGGGGCCGACCGTATTGTTATGCATTCGGGGCGAGTTCGTTTTTTCTTTTATTCGGCTGAGGCGCGTCTTGAAAAATGGATTGATGAGTCGGAGATCGTGGCAGATGAGTTGAAGGATAGCCAAGCCTTTGTGAAGCGTCGGAATCGAGCGATGCGAGCCATACGCAGGGTCGCTAAAAAGACGATTCCTCGCATTCGAGAGAACTATCAACAATTATTGATTGAGGTGAAGAAGCGTGGCTTGAAGCTTTGCCTTGAAAATCGTGAAAGCATGGAAGAGATGCCGATCGATGGCGAATATGACGATTTTTTAGCCAGCCTTGGTGAGCCGGAGCATGCGGGGTATTGGCACGATACGGGGCATGCCCAAATTAAGCATCAACTCGGCTTGCTCGATCATCGAGAGCACTTAGAGAAAATGTCGCCTCGCTTAGCTGGGTTTCACTTGCATGATGTGTCGCCTGAGGGCCGAGACCATCAGGTGCCGGGTAGTGGAACGGTGGATTTTAAGATGATTTCCGAGTTTGTCCGACCAGAGCATACTTTGGTTTTGGAGCTCAGTCCTGGCCTGACGGTTGAAGAGGTTGCGGCCTCGCGTGACTATATTTTGGCTACTTTTAGCTGATAAAGAGAGCGTAAACCATCGTTTCCTTGAACGGGGAGCTTTTCTTGTTTTTATGTGTGCCATTTTGGCGCTTTATTTTGGGTGCTGAGATGGCTTGTCTTTTTCTGTGACATTTTGGCGCTACGCGTTGCTTTTGTTGTTTGTGTAAGAGTCTGTATATTAGAGGTTTGTGGATTTGGGTCCGCTTGGCATGTGCTCTGCATTGGAGTAGATGTCATTAAACTCAAAACGAAAGGAAAACAATACCATGAAACTAATACGATATGCGTACCCACAATCACAGGCTTCCAGTGCCTTCAATCGTCTCTTCGATTTCGGTGTCCCTGCTATGGGCCGAATCGGTTCGTTAATGGACGATTTTCTAGCCACGGAAGTCGGACTCAACCAGCCCGCTGCGGATCTTTATGAGGACGAGCATCACTTTTATGCCCGCTTCGAACTGCCCGGCGTGGATAAGGATCAGATCGATCTCGAACTGGAGAATGCCGTGCTGACACTCAGCAGTCAGCAAAGCACTGTGAAGGACGATTCGTCAACACGCACTCAATTTGAGCGCTCAATTTCGGTGCCTGATGGTGTGGATCTGGAGCGAGTCTCTGCGGCCATGAAGAACGGTATTTTGACCGTCACCATGCCTAAACTGGAGGCGCGCAAGCCACGACAAATTAGCGTAAAATAACAATTCAAAAGAAAGGAAATAGAACTATGAGCACACAATTAGATACCATCCAAGCGCCTGCAAAGAAGGCGACCGAGCGCAACTGGCAACGTCCACACTACGATGTCAGCGAAAATGAGGAAGCCTTTATTGTCCGCGTGAACCTACCAGGTGTGGATCGCAAGGATGTCGACATCTCTCTAGAGGAAGATGCGCTTACAGTGACGGGCACACGCCAGAATGATGTGCCAGAAGCTTGGCGCCCACTGCGGCGTGAGATCCATGCCGGCGACTATCGCCTTAGCTTGCGACTCAATGTATCCGTGAACGAAGCTAAGATTCATGCGCGCGTTGAAAATGGCGTGCTCGATCTTCATCTGCCCAAAGCGGATGAAGTCAAGCCACGCAAGATCAAGATCAGTTAATGTAACAGTAGTATAGTTAGTAGCGAGTAGGGCGACGACGAAAGTTGTCGCCCTATTTTAGTGTACGCCGGGGGGCATTGGGAAATGTAGCACCATCAATCTAGTCCAAGCACCTGTACTCGAGTTGAAATAAATGCGTCGGCCATCTGCACTGAATGCCGGATGCGGGTGCGGCTTGCGCCATGAATGTGCGCCATCGACGTGCTCAAATCGATGAATGGTCGCAAATTCATCGTAGTCCAATGATCCGATGATGATTCCCCATTCCCCAGGTTTGCCTCCTTTGCGTTTCGAAATATCGGCGTCTGTGACGAAGATGGGGTCGCTGGGGCTCATCGTGGGATGATTTGTCGGTGCGCCAATCGCGAAATTTTGGGTCTTTCCTGTGGCGAGATTCAGTAGGAAATTGCCCTTTTCAAAAATACCTTTCGAGTCTGGGCTCCACGAAGGGTGCCCCCACTGGCCGTATAATCCGACAAATTTATGCTGCTCTAAGTCGTAAACAAATTTGCCTTCGCGCTTACTGGCATTCGTTGCGCGAAAGTCGTCAAGGCCGCGACCTTGCGCGACCTTGAAATAAACTTTGCTGCCGTCTGGGCTCACAACCGGAAAGAAAATGGAGCTCGGGCCATCGCCGATCAGATGTTGCACCGAGTCCCCATACTTTTCCAGCACCTGACCGATTGTTAGCGCGGTTTGGATTTCCCCCGTTTGTACATGGACCCATTCTAAGTCCCGGTGTTTACCTTGTTTCCAATGGCTCCCGTAGATCGGCACCCAATCTGCCGCGGGGCTGCCAAAGCCGATCTGCCTGTCCTTCGCGAGTAATCGCTGCGCCCCCGACTCGAGGTCAACCGCTGCGACTTGCCAGCGCCCGTCGCGAAAATCGTGATAAGCCACGGTGCGTCCGTTGGCGCTCCACTGTTGGCAAGCCACTCGGTGGGCATCTTCGGCGCTCACACCTATCACTAGAATGTGCTCCTTACCCGTTGCGCGTTCCACCACGCAGATGTCGCCCTGTTCTCCTGTCGGAGCCCGCGAGGAAAAGTAGAGCACGTGTCTGCCATCTGGACTTTCCGGGCACGCATTAAAATAGCTGTGGATACTGTGGCGGTCGGCGGAGGGGGCAACCGTAGCCACCTTTGGAGTCTGCCATGCTTGCAGTTCGGGCGAAGTGATCGAGGGACTGTTCAGTAGACCAGCCTTAGCTTGGAGCGCGATGGGAGTCATGCCAATTAAGATGAGAATTAGGAGGGTGTTCGCGCGAAACAGTCAGAGCTGTTCATCGGTCGATCTAGGGGGCAGGACACGCTGGCGCTGACTGGTGGCTTAGTTAATCAGCTAGTGCACTGTTCACTGCAGTGGTGAAGGCTGAGGTCGAAGCAAAAGTTTGGTCGCTGTTTTTGGTGGTCGGAATAAAATCTACGGAACTCAAGAAGCTGCCAATCGTCCCACGATGATCTGACCGTTGGAGTCATGATTTGTAGAGGACTGGCCATCGGCTCGTATCGTCACGCCGCTGGTGGTATAGCTCCCGTTGGGCGAGACGCCTTCTTGAAAGGACATGGTGGCGGCGTGGACTGCATTGCTTGCCAGTAGCGACATGCCAAGGGCGACCGTGCAGATGTTTGTGTGAGAGGATCGGCGAGTGGGTAGAGAGGGGGATTGGATCATGTGGAAAACTTAGCGCCTTGACCTTAGGCAACAAGATGATCCTTATTCATACTATTGAAAAGATCTGAACCAAGCAAGTCGCCCACGATGAAGGCGCTGGCCGCAGAGGCAGGAGTGAGTCAGTCGACGGTTTCATTGGCATTGAGGGATGACCCGCGTCTACGCCCAGAGACGCGAAGCCGCATTCAGGCATTGGCTCGCAAGCGGGGCTATCGACCAGATCCGGTATTGTCCGCACTAGTTGCGTATCGCAGTCGTACCCGCGCGCCTGGAGACTATGGCAAGATTGGTATTCTGCATGACTGGGACCAACTCGATCGTCTGCCGCTCTCGTTCAGACAACAGATCGACGGCATGAGTGAACAGGCCGAAACTCTGGGCTACCAGACCGAGCTTTTTCGTGTACATCCCGCAGAAGACCGTTCCCTGCGTTTGAGCCGCATGCTTTTTTCACGAGGCATTCGGGGCATCATTTTAGCCAGTTTGCGCATGCCGGCCCTACTAATGGACTGGAAGCATTTTTCCGCTGTGGTCGTGGGCGAGTATTTCTCGCGCCCTCAGCTCAACCACGTCGGGAATCATCACGCATCGGTGTTGACCACTACTTATCAAGAACTGCGAAAGTTGGGCTATCGCCGAATTGGCTTTTGCAACAGCATCGTTTCGGAGGAGCGCAAACATCACCTGTATCTGGGCGCCTATCTCAAGTGCCTGTATTTGGATGGGATTGAGCCGAGTAGGTCACCGCCGTTTTTATACGATTCTGCCGGCGATTGGTCGCCTTTGCCTTGGTTGGATCAGTATGGCTTTGATGCCGTGATGTCCTTGGTTCCCTCCGTTTTTATGGAAAAGCTTAATGGTTCTGTGTACACGGTTCCCGATCGCCTGGGTGTCGCGGGCTATGCGATTCCGCTTGATGCGCATCCTGCCCCGATTGCCGGCTGCGCACTGGATTATCATCGGATCGGTGCTGCAGCGGTTGACCTGTTGCAGACTATGCTACACCGCAGTCAGCGGGGCGTACCTGCGGAAAACGAGCATTACGATCTTTTGATTCGAGGGCAATGGCGCGAGGGCGCATCGGTGATGCACGCTCCCAATGCCGCGGCACGGCAACAACCTCCAGCATGCTGATGACTCAATCCGGTAATGTGACTCTTATTTAGAAAGCTTTTTTATGGGCTCTCTAATCGTTTCAGCCCAAATGGCATAGCCCTTCTAGTCGGGATGCAAACTGGCCTGTATCATCGCGCCTGGCAGCCTCTGCTTTAGGGCGATAGGCTCGGCAGCTGTGTTCTTGGCAACTAGCCAAGGTCTAGCGAATCGGCTCAATTGAGTCGAGTAGTTCGTCGAGTTTGCCTTCGGCGAGTGCCACGACTGTGTCGCCGCCACCATAATACATTTTCACAGTGTTGTCGTCTTCTAGTATGAAACCGCCTGGGAAAATTACGGATCCTCGGAAGCCGCCAAGTTCGTAGGGCTCTTCGGATTGGAGTAGTGGTTGTCGGGTGATGCCAATTACTTTAGATGGATCTTCTAGGTCGAGGAGCATGAGGCCCGCGACGTATTCTTTGTGCCAGGTGCGGTTGCGGGCCCAAGTGCCGAGGTCGCGGTCGGGGTGGTGCGTGACGGCGTGAAAGGTAGTGAGCCAGCCTTTGTCTGTTTTGATCGGAGGCGCGCCAGGGCCAATTTTGGCGTTGCCGCATTGAGCTTCTTCAGCACCCAGCAGGAGTTTGTGGTGGCCCCATAGTTCGCCGTCGGGCGATTCGCTAATCCATATGTCAAAGGATTCGTTTTTACGTAGGTAGAGTGGGAAGGGGCGATCGAGGCGGATCAGTTTTCCATTCACACGCTCGGGAAAGAGTACCATGTTTCGGTTCTCTGGTAGTGAGATGTGGAGCAGTGTCCAGTTGCGAAAGTCGGAACTGCGGGCAAGCCCGCCGCGCACGCCGTGCTTAGTGTCGAGTGCGAAGCAGAGATAGACTTCGCCTTCAATGACGGTGATGCGTGGATCGTAAATTCGGACGATTTCTTCGTTGCCAAAGCGCTCGGCGTACTGGCCTTTGAGCCATATGCGCATTTTTTCTTGGTCGAATACAGGCTCTTCGTCGACAGTCCATTTATAGCCGTCCTTGCTGCTCGCGAGGCCGACTCGTGTCAGGCGGGAGTCGGGCATTTCTTTGGGGCCGCTGTCGGTGCGGAACAGCATTTTATAGCCACCTTCCCATTTGCAAACGCCGGCATTGAAGACGGACATGCAGTCCCAGGGGATATCTGCTTCGCATAGGATTGGGTTATTGGGGATGCGTGTGAGCAGGGCTTTATTAGGTGTTGTCATATGTGTACTGAATGTTGGGTGATGGAAAATTGCTGTCTTAATAGCCGTCGCCCCCGTGCATGGGGCCGCGACAGGCGAGTGGATTGCGTCGCCGAAGTGCGGCGGCATTGTTTTGAGCGGTTCGTTGAATGAAGGCTCCGTCGCTGACCATGGGGCTGTTGTTTTTGCTGAGGTAGGCGATGAGTTGATTCTTTAATTGTGACTGTCGCGCGCTCTGCGTGGCTTGACCGGCCAAGTTGTGGCGGTCGTCGCGATCTTGTTCGACATGGAAGAGTTGTTCTGTGCCCCCGGTCAGATAGTAGATATATTTGTAACCTTCTCCGAGGACCATCGCGCTTTCTGGTGTTTCGCCAAATATATACTCTCGGCCGTTTGGTTGTAGGAGGGATTGTCCTTCGGCAGTGTGGTCGGGGGCGAGTCCTGCCATTTCCAGCATGGTGGGGCAAAAGTCAGCAGTGAGCACTGCTTGCTCGCTATTCAGCTGGGAATACTGTGCTTGCATAGAGCTGGGGAGGCGCAGGATATAGGGCACGCGTGCAGCGGACTCGAGGAAGCTATGCTTGGCAAATACGCCGTGGTCGCCGAGGCTCTCACCGTGGTCAGCAGTGAATGCGATGGCAGTTTCTTGGTAGATGTGCTGTGTCTGCAGAGCGCCGAATAGACGACCGAGTTGGTAGTCGATGTGAGTCATTTGCCCGTAATAGCGACGTCGAGCTTCGGCGATGGCCTCTGGTTGCATAAAATCGTATTTAGAGAGGATGCGCTTCTCTTGAAAGGTGGCGGGGTAGTCGCTTTCGCGCCAATCGCCTTCGATGGGGGCAGGGATGGTGAAGTTGTCATACATCCGATCGTAGGGGGGCGGAGGATCAAATGGGCTGTGGGGGGCTTCAAAAATGATGTAGAGGAAGAAGGGGGTGGTGGGGTCGCGCTGCTCCAAGAAGCGGATCGCTTGGTCCACGATCCAGGTAGTATGGTAGTAGCGTTGGTCGCAGGTGGACTCTGTGGGGTAGACTTCGTTACCGCCTAGGCCGTGGGCGCGAAAGCTGCCTCCTTGGCCTTGTTCTTCCAGCCACCATAGATAGTCGTCGGGGTGTAGGCTTACGTGCTCAAAGCCATGGCGCGCACGATGGGGGGCAAAGTGCATCTTTCCGATGGCTTTGGTCTGATAGCCTGCTTCGCGTGTGAGTCGACCGGGTAGTGTTTGCTGGGGGTCGATGTGGGGTGCATTTTCTGTAGTAAAATTTTTGATACAGCGATTCTGTGAGCCGGTCCTACCTGTCAGCATGGTCGCACGCTGTGGCATGCAAAGTGGGCAGTCTGCATAGCCGTGGGTGTAATTGATGCCCTCGCAAGCCAATTGATTGAGGTGGGGCGTCATGACCGGATGATGATTGCGATAGAGCCCGAGGCAATCGCCACGCCATTGGTCAGCGACGATATAAATCATATTGGGTTTTTGAGACATGTGCTGAAGATCGGGGGGGAGGAAATGGGAGCAAGAAAGGGGATTAGGTGCGTGTAGACTGGCTTTTGCCAGTCTACACGTGTGTCTATAGACTTGAAAAACATGTTTATTTTGAAGATTATTAAGGTTTTAAATTAACAAGCGTATGCAAACTTTATAATGAAAGCAGAACTGAGCTATATGAACTGGCGCGACTTGGATGCGCATTTAGTTTGGATTTATTCAGGGGCCCCGGTGTTGCAATCCGGGCGTTTTCAGAGTCGAGATAGTTCTGCCTGGTTGATGCTCCAGGGGGAGCTCGAGATTGAGGGGGGCGCACAGACGATCGGTGCGGGTGAGTGGGTCTTTGTGCCGCGCAAAAGCCATCGTCGTGTGTTTTCCAGTGATGCTAAGATTATTTCTGTAAAGTTTGTTTTGAGCTGGCCGGATGGACGTTTGCTTTTTGAACCTTCTCAGGTTCTGAGCATGCCATCTGTGCAGTGCCCTAAATTGGAGCGGGCAGTGCGAGCTTTACTGAAGTATGTAAAAAAGATTCAATTGGAGGCGGGTAATGCGATGCACGCACAATCATTGAGCTTAGAGGAGTATCTACAAAGCAAGCAGCTATTTGAGACCTGGTTGATGGCTTATTTGGAAGCGATGATGGCTTTGGGAATGGATGCATATCTATCGCGACGTGAAGACGTGCGTGTGGTGCGAGCCAAGCGTGGACTGGAGCAGCACCCATTACATACGCCTTTAGACCTGCGAGGAATTGCGGGAGATGTCGGCTTGAGCTTGGGGCATGCGGATACTCTGTTTCACCAATCCTATGGGCAGACGATGCGGGCCTACTACGATGCGCGACGTTACACTGCCGCTTGTCATTGGTTGTCGCGGACGCAGATGCCAATTAAGGAGATTGCATTTAATTTGGCGTTTAAGGATGCGGCCACTTTCTCGCATTGGTTTAAGAGGCATGCTCAGCGGGCGCCTCGACATTATCGGGAGTGGGCGACGCAGCAAATTGGCTAGTGAATATGTTCAATAAATATGCTTTGTTGCTCGGGCAGCCTTTGAGGTAGTTGTGAGTCTGAATACTTGATTAATTATGAACATTGTTTACATCCATGCCCATGACGCGGGGCGTTATATTCAGCCCTACGGCTATGCGGTGCCCACGCCTCGTTTACAGCAATTCGCGCAGGAGGGGATGCTTTTTCGCCAGGCCTTCTGTAGCAATCCAACTTGTTCGCCCAGTCGTGCTTGTTTAATGACTGGGCAGTCTGCCCATGAGAATGGTATGTTGGGGCTGGCGCATCGTGGCTTTCGTTTGAAGGACTATGGTGAGACACTGGTACAGTTTCTCGGCGAGGCGGGCTATCATACTGCGCTTTCGGGAATTCAGCACATTGCACTGGAGCCCTATGCCGCGACGGCTGATATTGGGTATTCAGAAATTTTGACGGAGGCGCATATTGACTCCAATGCGATCGCGACGGCGTCTGAAGACTTTCTAGGGCGTGAACACCAGCAGCCATTTTTTCTAGATGTGGGATTCTTTCCACCGCATCGAATTGGGGAGGGCGAATTTCCCGCAGATGGGCCAGCGCCCGATGCGAATTATGTGCGTGCGCCTGCGCATTTGCCCGACACGGCAGCTACGCGAGAGGATTTTGCCGCTTACATGGCGAGTGTGCAGACATTTGATACTATGTTTGGGCGTGTAGTCGATGCGATTGAAGCGAATGGCTTGGCGGAAGAGACTCTAATTATTGCCACGACGGATCATGGCATTGCTTTTCCAGGGATGAAATGTCGTCTGACGGATCATGGCTTAGGTGTGATGCTGATGCTGCGCGGACCGAACGGCTTCTCGGGTGGGAAGCTTTCGGACTCGATGGTGACGCACCTCGACCTGTTTCCTACCATTTGCGAAGTAGTGAACTTACCAATACCAGATCGCTTGCAAGGGCGTTCGCTGTGTGCACTGGCTCGCGAGCCAGAGCACTGTCTACACGAGCGTATTTTTGCAGAGGTGAACGTGCATGCAGCCTATGAACCAATGCGAGCGGTGCGGTCGCAGCGCTGGAAGTATATTCGCCACTATGCAGCCCGCGAACATGTGATCTTACCTAATTGTGATAATGGTTTGAGTAAAGATTATCTATGCGATCATGGCTGGGCAGCGCATGTGGCTGGGGAGGAAGAACTATACGATCTGTTGCTGGACCCCCAGGAGGCCAATAATTTAGTGACTAAGCCAGAGTATGCGCCGCAACTTGAGTCGCTGCGAACTGCCTTACATGAATGGATGCTTGAGACACAAGATCCGCTCTTGCGCGGGCCGCTGGACTTGTCGGATAAGGTGGTGACGTCGGCGGATGCATATTCACCGGCGGGAGCTCCACGTGGGGGATGAGTTCGGTGATTTTGTCGCTACTGAATAGCTTAAGTTGAGCTTGCGTTGTGGCTGTTTAGTGCATCGCCAGTCTGGGCGTATCGCCCTGAATGGGTGTGATCGAATTCACTTATTCGATCACATCTTGGCGGTATATCTTATAACAGTGAGTTCTTTCTGACTCGCTGTCGCTCTTAACAAACAAAAAAGCCTCATGAAACCTCGAATCTTGTTTCTCCCGCATGGGAACCTACAATACAGCCAACTTGATCCTGCGCGTCGCCCTTGGGTCATCGATAACTCTTATGATCCTCTGTTTGATTTAGTCGAACGAACGGGTGCCAAAATTGGCTTCGAGGCATCGGGCGAGACGCTTAAAGTGATGGCGGACACGCGGCCTGAGGTGATGGCTAAGCTGAAGCGCCTCATGGATGCGGGCTTAGTTGAAGGGGTTGGCTCGCCGTATACGCACATTATGTTGGCGAATCTGCCTCCTGAAATCGGCCTTGAGAGTTTGAAAGATGGCTTGAATGCTTGGGAGCAGTACACGGGGCATCGTCCTCGCTTGGGCTGGAACCCTGAGTGCAGTTGGGCTGATTTCCTGCCGGACATTTTTAAAGAAGCGGGTTATGATTCACTAGTGATGGATGGGGATTCTTTCTTCTTAGGCTTTCCTGAAATACGTGAAGCGACGGGCTTGGATTTTGATGTGCGTGGACACAGCAATAAGAGTAAGCTCTTTCGGATCGAAGAATACATTAAGGATAAGCCCGAATATCAGAAATATTTGACCAACGTTTCGCGGACAGAGTCGGGCTTGAACTTGCTCTTTCGGGTGGATTTCTTTGCCAATCCCATGCTCTGGTATTTGATGGGAGCGACTGAGGGCAATCGTGACACTCCGATCGATATTTCCGAGATTTCAGCACTCTTGGGCCGTTGGAAAGAACGCGCGGAATCAACCGGGAGTTTTGTGATCCCATACGCAGAAGATGCTGAATACATCGGTACGAGTGCTTATTTCTATGTGAAGCAATTTGGACATGCGCGCTTTTTCGAGCCTGAGCCAGATAGTATTAAGCGCTTTGAAAGCCTTTTGCAGACAGCCAATGAGTGCGGTTATGAATTTGCTACGCCTTCAGAGATCATTGATCAGAGTGATGTGATTGAGCTACCGAATAGTCGTTTGCAGCAGATCGAGCGTGGAAGCGCTTGGCATGGTGGCACAGCGCGTGCGTGGCTGAATACCCCACATGCGCGTATTCTCGATCCTGTTTGTCAGGCAGTCTTCCAGGGCGTGCAGCGCTTGCAAGCGGAGCTTTCGGATAATGCTGAAGCAATGAAACATCTTGATAATGCTCGCAAAGAGGTGACTTCGGCCTATGTCTCGGATTCACGTTGGCCGCCGGCGCCGACCTCGCCAGGGCGCTTCAATGTGCGCGAAAGCATCGAAGATTTAAAGAAGGCGAACCGTTCGCTGGAAAAGGCGATGATTGCGGGGCAGATCCAAGATCTGCGTTCTCTGTATTCGCCGAATATTATGAGTACTCAAATTCTCTCGGTAGAGGAAGAGTTGATGGCTGTCGAGTATTTCGGAGAAGTGGCCACGGAGAAGGCTGAGGCAGTCTCTACCTCTAGTTAATACGTGTCGTGTGTAGTTTGACCTAGTGGGCGGAGTCGTTTAGCTGCCGAGGCTTACCCCATCGTGCCAGATGCCGTTCACTAGTGTCAGCTCCGCCCGATTGCTTTCGCGCTTCATTTCATGGGTGCGCATCTTTCGGGCGAGTAGCTGTGCCGTTGTTTGCCCGAGTGTGGCTTCGGTATAGATGCCAGAGAATTCAAGGTCGGTCGCTTCGTCGATTTCGATGATCACCAGTCGAGTTGGTGCGGGAAATGTGATGCCTGCGTCTTGGAACAGAGAGGCCTCAATCGCCCGGTGGCTGATGATGACGTCTGGTTTGTGGGCTTGATACCATGCACGTAAGCGTGTCGGGCCCTCATTGAGTTTGTATCGGTAAGGCGGAATGTCGGACTCTAGGTTTTTCCGTTCGTAGAGATTCGCGTGGTAGGCGCCCATGATGTGGCTTTCCGTTTTGGCGGGGCAATCATCGTGCAGTATGAGGCCATAGCGGGTTTCAGGGAATGCATCCAGGCGATCGAAAATGCTGTCCAGAGCATGGAAATGATTCATGCTGACCTTATCGATGGCATAGCCGAGGTCGGTGCGTTCGGTCGAAATGACAGCAAACTCATGCCATGGGAAGCTGCGGATCGAATCGGGCCATTGGCCCCAGCCGAGTAGTATGCCACGTATGCCGCGGGTGCGTAAAATTTGAGCCAGGCGCTCGGGGCGGTAGCGGTTTGAGTCGACTTGGAACTCCGAGACGGAGCAGCCTAAGTCTTCCATTTTCTCTTTGAAGTGGCAGCTGTGAATGTTGAAGAGTTGTGTGGCTCGCGAGCTTTTGGGGTTGGGGTGTAGGACGCCGACCGACGCGTAAAATGGAGTCTGTCCGCTGCGCCGCTTTTTGGCAGCGAGCGATGAGAGCGAGGGGTCGGGACGGTAGCCTAGCTCGCGCGCTACTTTTTGAATTTGTTCGCGAGTGCTGACTGAAATGTGGCGACTGTTTCGCAGCGCGTAGGAGACGGTCGCTACACTGACTTGGCAGGCTTCGGCGATCTGTTTTTGGCTAACGCGTTGTTTCATAATGAAGCGATCTCTGTGGAGGATTTTTCGGGCGGGTGAGTCGTTATTCCTTCACGCCATTGCCCATTAATGAGGATTAAGTCACCTTGTCTCTGTAGGTCGACGCGTTCCCCGTAGTGTAGCTTGGCGGCGATGACTTCCGCCAATGCATCGCCTAGGCCCGCGTCAATGACGACACCGGATTCTTCGTGAGCGTTGTTATCATCAATTTCAATTACAGCATACTGCGAGTCTTGCGGAAACCGTAAGCCTTGTTCATTGAAAAAACTAAAGTCGATCTGCCGGTGCGCTAGGATCGCGTCTAGCTGATGTTTTGTGCGCCACTTTTCGAAGGGCTGGGTGGGTGCGCCAATTTTGTAGAAGTAGGGTGGAGCCGGGGGCGAGTGACCCTCTTTCTTGTAGATATGTTGTATGTAAGCACCTACAATGTTTTTCTTCACACGAAGCGGTAAGTCGTGGTGGCAGACTAGACCAATCCGGCGTGCGCCTCGTACTTCTAATGCTTGGATGGCGACTTCTGTGGCGTTGAAGTGGTTGACGCTGACGCGATCAATTGCGGGGTGAATCTGGTTTCTTTCTGCGGAGGCGACCGCGAATTCTTGCCAAGGAAATTCGTTTAATTTCTGTTCCCATTGTCCCCATGCGAGGACCAGTCCTTGGGTGTCGTTGACCCGCATTTGATGCAATAACTTGGCGCCGCCATCGGCCTGATTGCCGATGTAATACTCTTTGAGATCGTAGCCATATTGTTGAATGCTTTGGCGAAAGCGATTGACGTGCACTTGAAAGAGTTTCGTGCGTCGAGAGGCTGGTGGATGGGCGTAGGCGATGGCTACGCTCGGTCGCTGCACATCCGTATGACTTTGCTTGCGGTAGCGAACCAAGGCCGAGTTACTGGAATCGGGGCGATAGTTGACTTCTCGCGCTTTGCTTTGGATGCGTTCGCGCACGGGCTCCGAGATGCGGCTATCATTGCGCAGTGCATAGGACACAGTCGCAGGGCTCACGCCGCAAATCGCGGCAAATTCTTTCATGTTCATCGTGATAAAGCGATTTATTCAGAGGAGGGCAGACTGCAGGGCGAGCGATCGGGGAAATTTTTTCTTGTCGACCTGCGATATGACTAGCACTGTTGAATAGATTCACATGATCAAGCTTTTACTGGTAAATAAATATCTGTGTTTACTCTGATAAAAAGTGATTGCGCTGCTATGTGCTAAGAGTTTGTCTCAGTCCTTTCCCCTATTTATGATTCTTTTACTTCCCCCAACAGGCAAGTGCGTAAGCTTTGTGCTTATGCTTTATATTGCATTGCTCCGACTTCTTTTTGTGGCTATGTCAGTTGTTCGCGTCTCAGATTGCTTGTGTTCTTTATACTGTGTCTTATGTCGCCTTTTATGTCGCCTCTTATGTCCATTTCGCCGCGTGTCGGCTTTATGGCTATTCTGCTTATTGGCTGTGCTGTGTATCTGGGCTCCGCAGCAGATGTCGGCCCAATCAGATCCGTCACAATTAACGGATCCCCAATTATACGAGCAGTTGAAGGTGAAGATGGACGAGAGCCTGGTGGCCGCTCGGCCGATACTCTTAGAGTTGTCGAAGCGTTTGGCGGATGAGCCCGAGCGCGAATCATATATCTTTTTACTAGGTTTGTCTTACCAAGACGAATACGCGAGTAGTTCGGACACTGGGAAGTTGAAGCAGGCGGTCGAATATTATAACCGCTACCTAAAGGAGTTTCCCTCAGGCATTCGTGCCGATTTTGTGCGTTTTAATTTGGCGGGTGCATACACAGATTTAAATGATCTCGCCAGCGCGATCAAATACTACGAGATTACTTATAAGCGCAGCAATAAGGCGGTCTTCCGCTCGGAGTCGCGCAATCGCATGGCGGATTTGTACATTCGCTCCAACCGTGCTGCAGACGGAATACCGTTGTTTTTAGAAGTGTTCTCCGCGGCGGTGTTGGATGCGGATCTGCGCGCGCAATCGGCCTCTTGGTTGATTCAGGGATACTTGGCGGCGGGACAGCCAAAGGAGATCGTGCCTTACTTGCGCTATTTGACAGGGCGCTATGAGGCGATATATGATCCTGCCTTTAATGTAACTTTGTTGAAAGCGGGGGACAATCTCTTCGAGCAAGAGAATTATGACCAAGCGGTCCTGTTGTATTCCTTCGTAAAGGGGCGTGGCGAAATTATCGATTTCTATGAGGCACGGGTAGAGTCTTTGCAGCAGAAAGTGCGCTATGTGAGCCCTGATAGTGACCAGTTCATGGTGGTAGACGGTCAGCTTAAAGCCGCTGAGGCTCGCCTGGCTGCGGTGAAAGAGATTCGCGAATATAATGTCGATATGAAATGGCGTATCGCACGGGTGTATAAGCAAACACAGCGCACTTGGGAGTCTCTCTGGGCCTTCGTGCATCTGTATGAGGATTTCCCGGATTATGAGCATGTGGAAAGTTTCTTGTTCACTGCATATTCTGAGGCAAAAGATCTCGGTGACGATGTGATGAGCGAGAAGCTCGCGACCGATTATTTGGCTGAAAAAGATTTCCTCAAGTTTCGCGCGCAAGTGATCACCGGTTTAGCGCAGCACTATGCTAAGCAGCGCCGCTACGACGAATTGATGGCCTTGGTGAATGCATACATGGCCTCGCCTGAAAATTTCACTGTGGCGGCACAATTAGTGAATATTGTTTGCAGCTACTACATGGTTGATGCGCAATATCAAGAGGTGCGCGTGTATGCTGAAGGTCTGCGCGAGCGTTTTCCTCGTCGAGAGCCGCTGTATGAAGCTACCCGCTATTGGTCGGGGCTGTCTTATCTTTTGTTGGCAGACTACGTGCAAGCTTCCGAGACCTTGGGTGCCTTTATTCAGGACTATAGTCAGCGTAGTGTTTTTTACGAAGACGTGTATTATCGCTATGCAGTCGCGCTTTTTGGCGAGCAAAAGATGAGCGATGCCGAAGCTCAGTTCTTAAGTTTTGTCGATGCGTATCCCGCCAGTGGTCTGCGTGGCGAGGCTGAGCTTTATATCGGTGATTTGATGCGTAGCCGGGGCGCGCTGGAAGAGGCGTCGACACACTACCGCAAAGTGCCTGATTATACGGATAACCCCTCGTTCTTAGCGAAAGGTGTCTTTGCGCTCGCAGAAGTTTTGGAAGAGCTGGATCGTCCTCAAGAGGGAGTGGATGTGCTTCAAGCTTATGTGGAGGCCCATGGTGAGGATGGTCAAATTTCTGAGGCTTACTATAGGATCGGAATGGTTTTTGATCGATTGGGAAGATTGGACGAACGCTTTAGAATTCACTCCTTGGCTATACGTGAGCTGATCGGAGATGTCTCACGCTACTCTGTGGACGAATTGATACTTAGCTACGTAGAGCACTACGGTCGTTATTCGACAACTTTTGCGGACAGTTTAGCTTTACTAAATCGCTTAACACAGGACGCAGCTTTTCGTAAAGAGTTCCTTACGGACCGTGCCTATCAGTATCAATACATGCAAAGTGCTGAGGGCATCCATGTGGACAAGGAACTTGCTTACCTTTTGGTGCGCGACCGTAACTTTCGCCATAAGATTATAGAAACCGAAATCCAAGTGGACCCAGAGACTGGGCTTGAGATTCCGCCGAAAGGCGAGCCCGTGACAGAGGACATGGTGCTGGAAGAATTAGAGAAGCTGGTAGAATTCTATCGTGAGAAGCAGGCGAGTATTGCTGATTACAACCCTGAATCGTTCTTCAACGACTTGGTTGCCTCGGCCCGCGCTTCGGGCGACTTGATTCAACAGATGCGCGCTCAAATGGCTCTGGATTCTATGAGCAGCGAGCCCACGCCACCGCGTTTCGATTGGGAACAGCTCAGTATGGCTCCACCGGCAGTTATTATTTTTGAGGCCGCGAAGCACCGTGAGAGCCGTCCTGATGCGACGAAGGAATTGTACGAGACCATTTTACAAAAGCACCCGTATTCGAATTCTGTATACGATGCCTTACTGGCGCTCGCCGACCTAACTTTTGAAGAAGCGGAGCGTAGTGGTGCAGAGAAGGATTGGTTGACCACTTTGGCTTACTACAACGCCATTACCGAGCGCTACGCTATGCGCTCTAAAAATGCAAAAGCGCACCTGCGTAAAGGGCGTATACTCTCAGAACTCTCTCGTGATGCAGAAGCGATTCAAGTGCTGGGTCAAATTTTGCGTAACCCACAATGGAAGGGCTTGGATCATGCCAAGGCGCATTTAGAACTTGGGCGCGCGTATCGGCGACAGGGGAAACTCTCGGAGGCTCATGGCTTTTTCGAACGTCTGATCGTGGCTTATGGCGGTTATGCCGAAACGGTCTCTTGGGCATATTACTACGATCTCTTAACCCTCGAAGCGATGAATGAAACAGAGAGCGTGCAGCAATTGCTCGAAGAATATAAAACCCGCTCCAAGGTGCTCTCGCAAACTGAAGCTTATCCCCTCGTTGAAAAAAAGTATGCACTCTAGTCACCAACGTTTCTTTCGCCGGATCCTGCGTCCATTGATTGGCGGCCTCTTGTTTGCCAGCAGTACACTCTCTGCGCAGCCATCGGAGCTACCTCGTTTACCCGAAATCGACCTGCCGACGGATACCTTTACCTTAGCAGAGCCGATCCGTATTACCGATGTGAATAAGAACCCTCAGCTCTTGGTCGGGATGGATCAGGGGCAGCTGCGGCTGTCATTTCCTAATATGCCTGGTGCCGAGGCGATTGTGCCGGTCGATGGTAAGGATATGATGGTCACGGCTGAATTGCCTGCGGATTATAACCGTTTACTGAACGATTTTCAATTGGGACAGTATGGACTCTTTCTATCTGCGATGAAAGAGACTGCCGAGCCCTTGGCGGCGTTCTTAAGCATTCCAGCTACGCAAACTAATTTTCACGGTATTTTCAGTCGCTACTATGAGGCGCTTGCTCTGGCGGGGGAGGTTGAAGATGCGGTGGCACTCTCGCTGCGCATGCCATGGCAAATTCTGCCGCCTGAGTACCTGAGACTGGGGGAGCGCTTGGTCGCACGTAGTATCGAAGCGCAACAATTTGATCAAACCAGACAGCTGCTGGCATTGTTTTACCAGTCTTTGCCTGAGGCTGATTTCTCGGATATGGCTTTTCGCCTAGCGGATGCCTTGCGCACGCAAGGAGAGCATGAGCTCGCCGCGCAGGTCTACGGCTCGCTCTCGCAGTCGAACGATTCGGTCTTACAACAGAAGAGTTTACTCTGGGCGGGCTATAGTCGTGCAGTGGCCGGGGATGCCACTGGAGCACGTCAGATTTTAGATGAAGTGCAGGCTTTGCAGCGTGGCGATGAGAACTTCTTAACCTATTGCCTCGCCCTGGGGCGACTTGGCTATGCCGACAATAACATCCGCGAGGGGTTACGCTATCTCTCACGTGCGATGGTGCTCACAGCTGTGGATGCTACTTTTAAGCCAGAGCTCTACTACTTGTTGACCCTCGGTTATCAGCAATCAGGCAATATTGAAGCCTCTGATCGGCTGGCGCGCGAGTTTTCCATTTTCTACCCTGAGAACCCTTGGCTGCAAAAGTATCAAGAGGAGTCGGGCAATACGCTTTAACAACTAAATCACCACCCATCATACATTATGAAAAATAAACTATGTCTATTCGTACTTTGTGCGAGCTCACTCCTCTTCACCGGGCTCCTGGCGAACCTCCATGCGCAGGATAGCAGCACCGATGATATGGCCGAGCTCACGCCGCCACCGGCAGAAAAGACCTTGTTGGATATGGTCAAGGCTGGTGGCTGGGCAATGTTCCCATTGGGCGTGCTTTCCGTCGCGACTGTCGGCTTCGCCGTCTTTAACTTTATCGCCATTCGCCGCAGTAGCTTTATCGATGATAGTGTAATCGAAGAACTCGATGCCGCTGTCAGCCAGATGGACATCGATAAGGCGCATCAGATTTGCACGGATAATCCTAGCCCCGTCACGAACACCTTCAATTTCGGGCTCGACCAAGTACGTCATAAAAATTTCTCGACCGATGCAGTGGAAAAAGCCTTCGATAATGCTTCGACCAAGGAGCTGTCCGGCGCATTTATCATTGTCAGCTACCTTTCGATCATTGCTGCCATCGCACCGATGGTGGGGCTGCTAGGCACGGTTTCTGGTATGGTTAAGGCCTTCAACTCGATCGCTTCACAGGGGATGGGTAAGCCAGAGCTATTGGCCGATAATATTTCGGAGGCTCTGATTACAACCGCCACCGGCATGGCGATCGCGATCCCTGCGATGTTCTTCTTTTTCTTCTTCCGCAATCGCTACGGTAAGATCGTGGCTGAGGTTAACTTGACGCTAGGTCGCCTCTATTCGGATCTCCTTCGCGCTGCAGGTAAGTAAGCATGAAACTCTGGAACAATAGCGACGAAGACGGTGAGGTCGATCTCACCCCGATGATTGATATCGTCTTCCTGCTCATCGTGTTTTTCATGACAGTGGCCAATATGATCACTGCTGAGAAGAAACCGATCGATGTGCCCGTCGCGCTGAACTCAACCATCCCGGAAGACTACGGCGAGCGCACCACAGTCACTGTGCAGCGTGATGGCTCTCTCTACTCTGGAGTCTATGCGGTTACGCTTGATGAGTTGCGCGAGACCTTGATCAATGCGCGTCAAGAGGATCCGCAAGTGCGTGTCTATCTGCGGGCCGACAGCGCTGCCGAGCACCAATACGTGAACGATGTGATGAAAGCTTGTGCGAACGCGGGCTTGAGTAACGTCATCTTCGCTGCCTTTCAAAGCGATAAATAACCGCAGGATTTTTAAACAATGCAAGCCGACGATATACTCACCGGAAAAATCAAGGCCGACATGACGCCTATGATCGACGTGGTCTTCCTGCTGTTGATCTTCTTCATGGTGACCACCACGATCATCAAAGAAGAGGCCGATCTCGGCATTCAACTGCCGACTAACACCAAGGCCACCGCGAGCGATGAACTGCCAAACCGGCACACCATCGATATTCTGCCGGATGGTTCAGTGCTGTTTAACGGCAGTCCGATTGCGAGCCCCGCAGAGCGCGTGACGCTACACGGACTGATCGCTACATTACGACGCGTGAAAGGCACTTCCGACCGCATGGGGCAAAAAGCTGTGGTGGTCGTGATCGCTGATCCCATTTCTCCGCATTACAAATCTATCGAAGTGCTCGACGCCTGTGCCGCCGCTGAGATTAAGTTCGTCTCCTTTGGAGACTTTTAACGAGCGTCTATCCCTTCTCGATGAATATTAGCAATACCTATGCTCGCAACCGAGCTCTTTTTACCGTGGTCGCCATCAGTCTGGGGCTCCATGTCCTAGGGCTCATCGGCTTCGGTGCCTTTAAAATTGTTGAGAGCATTACTCGGGAAGAGCAGACCTTTGAGGCGCCACAGATTGTGGAAGTGCCGCAGGAGCAGCCTGAGTATCAGGTGAACTTGGAACAACGCAATCGCTCTAGCGCGCCTCCGCGGCCCAATCCGATCGTTGTCGATGCGCCCGATGTTACGATTCCTGCGCTCAATATTGACGTGAACATCGCCAACGCCTCAAGCTATGGTCGCGGTTCAGGAGGTTTCGGCAGCGGCACGGGCGGTGGCGTGGCAGAAATGCGCGAAATGGTCGTGGCGGATCTCGATTTCTTCGGTGCTAAAATGCAGTCCGATGCTCAACGCATTCTTTTCATTATTGATATGTCCGGCAGTATGGTGATGTCCGGTCGCGGGGTTGATGGCTACAAGAAGGTCGTAGATGAAATCATTAAGACTTTAAAGCCCATGATCGGTGTGGGAAGTTTCAATGCCTTGGCTTTTGGTGGCGACGTTGATAAATTTCGTGGCTCCAGTTTTAAAGATGTGAGCGAGGATTCAATCGCATCCGCTCATAAATGGTTGATGGACCGCGATCCTGCTGAGGCGAATGATCGCAAGCCAATTAAGGGCTCGGATGTCTTCCGTAACTATAAGAAAGGCCGGCACATGGGGACCCGTGCGGATTTGGCCTTAGAAGAGGGCTTTAAAATGAGGCCAAACATGATTATTTTTCTCTCCGATGGAGATCCGACTACCATGGAAGCAAAAGACGTGCTGAAACTGGTGGACGAAAAATTACAACCTGATGTGAAGGTGCCGATCAACGCCGTTTCGTATAAAAGTTCGAATGGGCGCAGCTTTCTTAAGCAGTTGGCCGCCAACAGTGGTGGCACCTATACAGAAGTAAAATAGTATTTTCTGCGCGTAGTTCTCTCTGAAGCGTTTAGGGGCTCTATGCTTAGATTCGCAATCACCTCTTCATACTCAACCGATGAGCATTGAAAAATGAACATTAGCAATACCTATACCCGTAACAAAGCCCTTTTCACCGTTGTCGCTGTCAGCCTTGCTTTGCATGTTCTTGGGCTGCTTGGCTTTGGCGCCTTTAAAATCGTTGAAAACATCACCCGCGAAGAGCAGACCTTTGAAGCGCCACAGATCGTGGAAGTGCCACAAGAGCAGCCCGAATATCAAGTCAATTTGGAGCAGCGCAACCGCTCGAGTGCGCCGCCACGCCCAAATCCGATCGTGGTGGATGCTCCAGATGTCACCATTCCCGCGCTCAATATCGACGTGAACATTGCGAATGCTTCGAGCTACGGTCGTGGCTCAGGAGGTTTCGGAACCGGAGGTGGTGTGGCTGAAATGCGTGAAATGGTGGTTGCGGATCTCGACTTTTTTGGCGCTAAAATGCAGTCTGACGCTCAGCGCATTCTTTTCATTATTGATATGTCCGGCAGTATGGTGATGGAAGGGCGCGGTGTGGATGGATACAAGGTGGTGGTCGATGAGATGGTCGCCACTTTAAAGCCCCTGATTGGTGTGGGCACATTCAATGTGTTAGCCTTTGCCAAAGATGTCGAAAAATTCCGTGGCTCGACGTTCAAGTCGGTGACCGAAGATAGTATCAAAACCGCGCAAAAATGGCTGATGGATCGTGACCCTGCTGAAGCGACCGATCGCAAGCAGGCAAAGAGCTATGATGTGTTTAAAACCTATAAAAAAGGGCGCAACCTAGGCACACGCGCTGACCTCGCTCTCGAGGCAGGCTTCAAGATGAAGCCCAATATGATCATCTTTCTCTCCGATGGCGATCCTACCAAGATGGAAGCGAAGGAAGTGCTCAAGCTGGTGAATGAGGAGTTACAATCCGATCCCAAAGTGCCGATCAATGCCGTATCTTATAAAAGCACCAAGGGGCGCAAGTTCCTCAAGCAGCTAGCCGCCAACAGCGGAGGCACCTATACGGAAGTCAAATAAGAGCTATACGCCGTAAGTGATTCGGACGTACCGTAGCCTCCGAAGTGATTCGGATGATCATCGGCGTGTCCGCCGATATTACGGAATTGTGACGGTGCTGCTGGTGCGGGCCCAAGAGAGTTCGCCCAGCTCGGAAAAGAGCTTTTGCTGCTCGAAGCTTTTGTGTATCGCCTCGGGTAAGCTAGGCACGTAGAGCAAGCTTTGGTCGTCCTCCAGTTCTTGCTTCACTATGTCGGCATCGTCAAAGTTCGTGACCTTTACTTTTTGAAGCGCCTCGACGCATAGCGTCAGCGCGGTGGCTGATTCTACACTGCAGATCGATTCGCGCGAACTCTTTGCGCGACACTGCCGGATACAAAATGCGAGTTTGCGCATACGATTGGCATCTGGATTGCCGTAATTTTTCGTGCGGCCGTCTGCAAATGTTGCGATAATGTCGCCCAGGTTTGAATAGTCGATTTCCGCGTGCTCGAAGATGTACTTGAATACGGGGCCATCGTCTTTTGGCACCGCGTGAGTGGTGTAGAATAAGATGTCGGCTGCTGCTGCAGTTTTGATGCGACAACAGGCGGTGTCGTAATTTTCGATCGGGTTGGCGCGGTAGCACTCCGCGCTTACAGATTTGGGGCGAGTGGATTGGTTCATCTCTTCGCCGAGAATGTAGAGCATGTTGTTTAGGTAGTGCGCAGTGGCATTGCCTACGGGGCTGTCATTGACGGTTTGGCCCTGCTTGTTTAGGATGCAGCCGGCCCAATTGTTACGACTGTAATAGGCACTGTTTCGACTCCATTCCACACGGGTCATTAAAGTTTTTGCAGCCCCGAAGACGCCGTCAATGATGTCTTTTTTGAGGTCCTGAATCGCCTCACTGAAGCACCATTGGTAACCAATTTCCAGTAAGCGCCCCGTTTCATCGCGTGTTTGCCGCATTTGCTCGGCATCTTCCACTGTGGCGGCGATGGGCTTTTCGCACAACACGTCGATGCCTGCTTTCATGAGCGCGCAGCTTTGCTCGGCATGGAACGAGATTGGCGAGGACACAATGGCTAAGTCGACCTCAATGCCAGAGGCTAAGAAATCCTGAATCGATGGGAATATTGGCATCCCCTGTGCCATTAGCTCGGGCCCTAGAGGCGCCTTTTCGGGCATCGGGTCGACGATTGCGGTCAGCGTCCCTTCCGACTGTTCCGAAATGCTTTGTAGGTATCGATTCCCGTAGCCGCCAATGCCGACCATGAGAAGTTTGATGTTTGAAGAGCTGTCTTTCATGCAAAAAAGGAGTGGGTGTTTTATCTAAATCAGGAGCTTGAGCTTGAATTCTGCGGGGATGCTGTTGAGCCTGACAAACGCATGGCTGCCTCAGATAAGGCCGAGATTAAGCAGTCCGATTTACTGTGAAACGCATCGACCGTTAGGCAATAGAATATTGCGCCTACTTGTTGCTCGTGTTCGAAGAATTTTGCCGCTCGGCAAATGCCGGGTCGTGCTTGTGAGCGATCAATATAGACGCCGGAAAGTTGCTGCATCTCGCTTTGTATTTTTTTAAAGCTATATTTGGCTGGGAAGCGACTATAGCTGCTTTGCAGACAGGCCTTGCGCTGCGCGGCTGGTAAGGCACTCAACACCGCCACGGCTGCAGCGTGGTCGGCTTCAAAATGTAGTCGCTCGCCAGCTCCCAGCACTTGGATCCCTTCATTGATCGTGCGGGAACATTGGGTGCGCAGACAATTATCGTGCAGCAGTACGACCGCGGCGGATTCCTGCGCCAGTTCGGCGAGCTGATCGATTTCTTTGATCGCTAAAGTGGCGAGGTCTGGTTTTTTTTCGCTAAGATAAGGGCTCCAGTCACGTAGCTTGGCAGTGATGCTGTAACCGAGTTCCGCATCGCGATGCAGATAGCCATAAGTTTCCAAAGCCTTCAGAATGCGTGATAAACTAGAGTCCTGAATGCCTGAGAGTCGCTCGCGGAGTTCGTTATAGCGCAGGGGCCCTTGACTGCGAACGATCTGGTCCAATATGTGTAGACTGCGATCTAGAGCCGGAAGCGCCGATTTTGTGCTGGCTTGCTTCGGCATTATGCGGGGGCAATGCGAGGCATACTCAACACTTCTTTGGCCATCTCCGCTTGTAAGAAGCGTTGCAGTAACCGGATCTTAATGTCGGCGTAGGCAGGATCGTTAAAGCGGTTTTCAAACTCACCAGGATCATTCTTTAAGTCGTAGAGTTCGCCATCGTCGAAGGTTCGGAAGACGGTGAGCTTATAGTCGGCTTCGACATAGGTCTTGTGTTCGCAAATGCCTGGTTCGTGATTATTTTCCACGATACACCAATCACGGACCTTGTCTTTTTGTCCCGCCCAGACGGGGCTTTGGTCGAGGCCAGTCATACGTTGTGGCTTTTCGATGCCAGCGGCGGCTAGGAAACTTACGGGCAGATCGACTAGACTTTGTAAGGCTTCAGTACGCGTGCCTTCTGGAATGTGTCCAGGCCAAGCAGCGATCATCGGAACTTTGACACCATCTTCGTAGTGATAGGGCCCTTTGGCTATGAGCCCGTGCTGACCAAAGTAGTGGCCGTGGTCGGTGGTGAATACGACTAAGGTGTTGTCTGTCAGACCGAGCTCATCTAACTTGTCTAAAGTCTTGCCAATGTAGTGGTCCATGCAGGAGACCATGCCGTAATAAATAGCCATGTCCTTGCGCTTCCTTGATTCTGAGCGTAAGTGGCTTTGCACGCCATGCATCCATTTGCCATCACCAAGACCATACGCAGCAAGGTCAGGGTTTTTCATCTGTGTGATCTTGTGAAAAA
This sequence comes from Thalassobacterium maritimum, assembly GCF_031127805.1. NCBI lineage: Bacteria > Pseudomonadati > Verrucomicrobiota > Opitutia > Puniceicoccales > Coraliomargaritaceae > Thalassobacterium > Thalassobacterium maritimum. Next base: position 61,311 of record NZ_JARXHW010000012.1, read on the forward strand.
TGGTGTTTTTTTCGTGTTCGCCCTCGCGCCCTGTAGGCAAGCTGAGGCTGTCGGGATCATACATGCTCGCCCAAGGCTCTGGGACGGTGTAAGGTGGGTGTGGATCGAAGTAACTCGACCACAGGAAGAAGGGCGTCTCGTTTTGCGCGTAGTCTTCTAAGATCGCGTTGGTTCGCTCGCTGATCCAGGTGTTGTAGTGGTATTCCTCGGGAATATTCCATGCCCCATACTGCCTGCCGCCAGTGCCGGTCGGGGCTTGGAAGCATTTGCGCCAATCTTTAAAGCCTTTCTCTTCCATCCAGATGGCATAGTGCTGACCGGCGTGGGCTTCGTCGGTGTGGTTGCGCGCCAACTCGAATCGATCAAAACCATAGAAGGGGCCGTCGTAAGACTTCCAGAATTCAAGGTCTTGTAATATCGGGTAGGACTCTAGCGAGGGATACTCTTCGGTGGATTGGAGAGGCTGGAAGTGCGCTTTGCCCACTAATGCACTTTGGTAGCCCGCATCGTGCCAAGCGTCGTTCATGGTGGGCACCTTCTCGTCGAGTTTGGTGCCTAAGGTGTGCGCGCCGTGCTGGCTTGGATACTGTCCAGTCAAAATGCTGGCGCGTGTGGGGGTGCAGGTCGGGTTGGGGCAATAAGCGCGATCAAAGATCATGCCGCGTGCGGCCAGGCGATCTAAGTTTGGCGTCTGAATTTCTGGGTTGTTGTAGCCCATCGTCATCCAGTGTTGTTGATCACTGGTGATGAGCAGTATGTTGGGGCCTTGGGATGGTGTCATGCTAGCATTTATGATATTAAATATCTTTTATGCAAGTAGAACTTGAGCCTGATGCAGTTTATACTCGCTGGCGCCGGCGAGTCACCAAGAGGGATGCGCCTAGGCCCATCAACAGTGCAGCTGCGCTGGGCTCGGGGATTTGAGTGAATTCAAGTGTGGGGCGGTAGCTTATAGTCGAATTCTCCTTCGAGCCGAAGCCATATTGAGTCGTGTCGGTCCAAGAGATCATGAGGGTGACTGTGTTGTCTGCTTGGACGTAATCTCCTAACTCTGAGATCGTGATCGTGTAGCTTTTTCCGACATCCGAGCCGTATTGATTGCCCGCCGTATAGATCAATGAAGTCGTTGTTGCATCAAATCCAGTGTCTATGTTGGTCGTGCGATCATTACCTGGTGCATTGCTCCAAGTGAGCGCAGTTTCGTCCCAATCAGTGCCGAGTTCACCAGTAGGGGCAGTGAAGCCCGCGTTGAGACCGTAGAAATAAAATGTGCGATTCCCGTTTTGGTTGGCTGAACGATAGCTGATGGTCGGCGTGAAGGTCGCTGCTGCACTTAGGTCCGCATTCAGACCTGTCAGATCAAATTTGAAATAAGCTTTGCGGACATGATCGTTGTTTGCTGCGTTATCTCTGCGAACATAGAGATCTTCGCTGATACCACCATCTTGCACAGTTGTGGATTGGCCCTCGCGGATATAGCCATCGTCTGAGGTGGTGATGGTGAGACCATGAGATATGCTGGAGGCGGCGAGTAGCAATGCGGGGACTGTCAGGCTGGTACGAATTTGGCTTGGTGTTTGCATTTTATTTCAGGGGGTTGAGGTTAGACTTTTAAAACAATTATTCTTTTACACAATTTTTCCACCCTGTGCTAATTGAACGTATTCAATAATCTGATTCATTATTTCTATTGAATAGATTCATTTGGAACGAGCTAGGAAGGGCTGCTAATTTGTCTCATAAGTAGTATGCCACGCTTCGCGATGGCTGGGATCTTCCCCATAAGTATTCATCCCCAACAATATACCCCTATGCTTGATGCTATGAAAATATGGCGAGCTTGCGCTCGTCTAAGTGTATCCCGTGTGCTGTTATCGGCAGCTGCGTCTTTATCTATTATTCATTCTCTGCAGGCCGCTGACTATTATATGACCCCGAGTGGATCGGGCGATGGTTCCGGCTCTGATTTCTCAAACGCGCTGGCGAAAGGAAATTTATCCGCGACCTTGAATACCACTATGGTGGCGGGCGATACGCTCTACGTTGGATCGGGTAATTATACCAATACCCGAATCTATATTAACTCCGATGGTACTGCAGCTTTGCCGAAGTCTATTATTGGTGTAGATACAGGTGGAGGGCGGCCACATTTTAATGGGGATCCTGGCTGGAGTCGTAGCGATCCCGATTCAGGTATGGATCATGGGCTCTATATCATTGGCGATCATTGGCTGGTTGAGAATTTAGAGATCAGTCGTGTGCGGCACGGCATCAAGAGTTCTTCTTCATCCTCGAATGCATCCAATTATATCACGCTGCGCAATTTGTTTGTGCATGATGTGCGGCATGGCATGTATGTGTATTACATCGACAATGCGCGCTTTGAAAATCTTGTGGTTCAAGAATACACCAAGCAGGGATTTCGCTTGGATCGTGGTTGCGATAATGTGACCTTTACTAATTGCGTCGCCGATATGACCGCAGGCGACGAAAGCTGGTGGGATTATGGCGAAGCATTTCCTTTTGGTTTTGTTTCTTATGGCAATGGCAGTGCCAATTCAAATCTCATCTTCGAAGATTGTGTGGCCTTGAACAATCGCATGAACGGACAAACCAAATCGAATGGTGATCCGCAAACGTATTACAACGGGGATGGCTTTGTGCTCGAGGATAATACCAATGGCACAACGCAGTTTATCCGATGCATTTCTGTGAACAATGAAGATGCGGGTTACGATCTCAAAGCCGCCGCATCTTTCGAAGGCTGTGTATCGGTTAAAAATTATCGTGGCTTCCGACTTTGGCACACTGCGAAGACGCTTAACAACTGCGTGGCGGCATATCCATTTCGTCGCACTTATAGTAATGAAATAGGAGGCGAATCCAGCGGTGGCTCTGGCATCTGGACTCAGAATGGGCACTCGACTGTGACGAACTACACCTTCTACGCGAATAAAGGGCGAGGCTTGGATGAAGCAGGGAGCGGCAGTTTGACTGTGTCTAATAGTATCGTCGCCTTTAGTGGCTCGGAAGGCAGTTATAAAACTGGGACTGTCAGTTTTGATGCCAGCACGGTGCAATACCGTCCGGGGAGTGGCACTGACCCTGCACTGATCAATCCATCCATCGCTTGGAATGGTATTGGCGACGAGTTGGACAGTCTCACCTTTGGTCAGACTAAGGGCTACCATTCGCTTTCGACGCCTTACGAAGCAGAATCGCTGATGGTGACGGATTCAGGTGAGGGGCATGCGCTCGTGGCCGATGCTTCGGCGAATGGTGGTGAGTGGTTGCGCTTCGATGCAGACAGTGTGGGCGACTATGTGGAGTTCAATCTGCCGTATTTACCGGCGGGCACCTATTCGGTCTACGTGCAAGATCAGACTGCAGGCGATCAGGGCATTTACCAATTGAGCGTCGACGGTGTCGATGTCGGCCTGCCCGTGGATCAATACAGCGCCAGTGTCGCTAATGGTGAAGTCGCGATCGGAGAGCTTACTTTGGCTGCGGATACTTCAGCAGTGTTCCGTTTTACCGTGACTGGTAAGGATGCCGCGAGCAGTGATTACAAGCTGTCCATCGATACGATTCGCTTGGCACTCGTCGGCTCTGTGGTGGAAGAAGATAGTGAATTTTACGATGTCTTGCCAGAGGCAGACACTTTTGTGCACGATGATAGCCCTAATACCAACTTTGGTACGGATACGCGTTTGATCGTAAAAGATGGAAACCCAGACTACGATCGCGTTTCTTATTTGCGTTACACCTTGCCGGCGGAAATCTCAGAACTTGTGGGGGCGAAGTTAAAGTTGTATGTCGAGTCGATTGGTGGCGAAGGTAGTGGCGCCCGTACGATTGAAATTCGGCAGTTGGCCAACGATGTCTGGGATGAATCCACGATGACCTGGAATACCCGCGAAGCTTCCAACGGCACACTCATCGCAAGTATCGACGCGGGCAGTGCAGGTAGCATTTACGAGATCGATGTCAGCGATTATGTGGACCAAGAGTTGGCTGGTGATGGGACTGTTTCCTTTGTCTTGGTCCAGCCCACGGGAGCAAATCGCATGGTAATCTTCGGTAGTCGCGAGAATGTAGGCAAAGAGCCAATCCTTGAATTGGAAACACCCGTTGTGAGCTCGACGGTCTCAGACATTATTTCTGAGGCCGATACCTATGTGCGTGACGGCACTCCGACTACCAACTATGGCAGCGACCTTGGTATGGCAGTTAAAGATGCAAGTTCCGGCTATGATCGAATCGCTTATGTGCGCTTCCCGCTCTCGTCGATTTCCGGCTCAGTGCAGAGCGCAACACTGAAGCTCCGCGTGAAAGCCATCGGCGGTGAAGGCCCCGGTGCTCGCTACGTCGAGGTGCGTCAATTGGCTGATGATGCTTGGGATGAGTCCACCATGACATGGAACACACGCGCATCGTCCACTGGCACGCTGATCGAAACGATCGACGCACGTACGGTGGGTGAGGTGCATGAGATTGATGTCAGCGCTTATGTGGCTCAAGAGGCAGCCAGTGATGGCTATGTCTCCTTTGCGCTGACACAGCCGACCAATCATGTCATGTATGTCGTTTTCAATACGCGCGAAGAAAGCGGCTACGAGCCCACGCTCGAAGTCGAAACTTCAACGGGTGGCGCAGGTGCCATGGTTTTTGAGCCCAGTGACTTTTCGGACTATGCGGCTCAATCTGGATCGGGTGCGATGACGCTCGGTAGCGGCAACACTTCGATTCAATTGACGGGCAACTACTGGCGGCGCTATGCATTTCCTTATACCGTCACCGCTGATACTGTAATCGAAGTCACTGTGGATGCTTCGGATGTCGGGGAGTTAACTAGCATTGGCTTCGATGCGGATAACGACTACACGACAGGACTCAGTCATGTGAAACTAGCTGGTAGCCAATCTTTGGATCAATATTTTGCGCCGATCAGTCCCTTGTATACGGCTGGATCCGGTCCCGAGACTATTATTATTCCGATCGGTTCGTATTTCACCGGCACGATGACTCACATGACCTTCGTCGGTGACGATGACGCAGACGAAAGTATCAACGTGACCTTTTCGAATATTAAAGTCTACGAGTCGCAGTAGCCACTGGCTGTGTGAACAGCCGTCGCGTCAGGACTTGAACTCAAGCGCCACCGTAGCCCGGTGGCGCTTTTTGTTAGGCAACAAGAATTAGCCAGGCTCTTAGCCACGCTTTGCGCGCGATTAGGCGAAGTTCTTTTTGTGTCATGTCCGCTTGCGGACGCTTGCGTTGTGTCGGGCACACTGGCCGTCCCAAGCGACGACGCCACAAATGACCATTAGCCGGATCCAACTTTTCCTGGAGCGTGATAGCCTGCGTTCAGGTAGTTTGGGTCGGCCTGGGGGCCGTAGCCGAGTTCGCTGAGACGCTGGCGAAACTGCTGCATGGCTTCGCGGTATTCCGGATCTTCGGCATAATTACAAGTTTCACCCGGATCGACTGACAGGTCGAATAAGACTTCGGGGAATTTTTCGCCGTAGTATTGATACTTCAGAGCGTCTTGCTTGATCATCACGTAGTGATCGCCGCGGTACACTTGGGAGACTGTCTCGTTGGACCAATCGCAAGGCCCGCCTTGGAGTAATGGTACCAAGCTGCGGCTGTCGAGCCCGTCCGGTACTTCGATCTCGCAGAGCTCACATAGAGTGGCGAAAAGGTCGCAGAGGTTGACGTTGGCGTCGATGCTTCGTCCGCCCTCGAAGCCTTTCGGCCATCGAATAATCAGCGGCACTTTTACACTGGCTTCGTAAAAACGGGTCTTCTCCCAGATGCCGTGCTGGCCGAGCATTTCTCCGTGGTCGGAGGTGTAGATAATGATCCAGTCGTCGAGATCTTCTCCCAGCGCTTTGAGCTTATCCAATACCTTGCCGTAGTGGCAATCGACTTGGTCGATCATGCTATAATAGCAGGCGGTGGCTCGGCGAATGTCGGCGTCATTGACGTTCACCGGCTTATTGAGCTGGCTCAGTGAAAGTACCGGATGATCGCAGGGCTCTTCGGAGTAGATCGGCACTCGATCGTGATAGTATTCGAAGCGCTCTGGATCGGTGAAGTAGGGGTAGTGCGGCTGCACTAAGCTCAGCTTGAACAGCAACGGCCGATGGGATTGGGGGCGCTGGTAGAGTGGGTCTTTAAAATAGCGTTCGAGGTAATGGATGCCTGCCTCCACCGCCATGCGGTCTTGAAATTGGTAGGGGCCTTCATGATTGTAGACTGGGCGGCTTTCTTCGACTTCCCGTTGATTGGACCATTTGCCAGTTCCGGGCGCCTTTGAGTAGCGTTCAAACTCTTCAGCGATGGGATCGTCCACATATTTGTCGTCGATGTGCGTGTCGGCTGCGATGCGTTCGCGCCAGCCCATCATTTGATCTTGCCCCATGTGGTGAAGCTTGCCGCTGCAGCAGGTGTTATAAGCGTAGCGCGAAAACTCGCGTGCGAAGGTGCGGTAGCCCGGTTGCAGGTCCGTCCAACCTTCGCAGCCGCAGGTTTTAGGTAGCTGGCCCGAAGCGAGGCATTGGCGTGCTGGCACACAAATCGGGGCCGGGGTGTAGGCGTTGGTAAAGACCACGCCAGTACGCGCTAGCTCGTCGAGCACTGGCGTGCGCACGACCTTGTTGCCGGCAAAGCCCGCTACATCGGCCCGATGCTCGTCGCTCATTAGGAAGAGAATGTTGGGGCGCTGTTTCATTTTGGGGACTGTGGTTTGAACATGGTTTTGCCATTAAGAATAAGACAGGTATTTTTGACCCAAGCTCTTATGCCGTTATGTGGGTGTAAATATGAAAGTCTTTGTAACGTGAATGTTTTTGCCACATTTTCCCGTAGCTCGGACCCGCGGTGAATGTCTTTTGCGTAGTCGCCTTCGCCGATTCCATTGGCATGAAAATAGGCGATGCAGACATAGCGGTTGACGGTATCCAGACGGGTGAACTCAAAGCTGTTGCAATGAGAAGTAATAGTCTGGAAGTCGAATCAGTTTATTGCGAGAAGTCCCGGGGCAGGCGCTCGCGGTCGGCTTTGGCGATGAGTTCTGCCCAAACAGGGAGGGGGCTGGGTGTGCGCTTGGAGTGGTAGCCCTTTTCTTTGCCGTATTGCTGGCTGTCAAAAGCGCTGGCGGTGTCCGGTTCGGCCCAGGGGCGCCAGGGTTCGACAAACTGGGTGTATTGCGGGGCGTTGGTCAGGTCCGCGGTTTCGTCGTAGCGGTAGCTGCGATCCTCGCTCTCTCCGAGCAGGTCGACATTGCCGCCCGCACCACTGTAGCCGCCCATGATCGAATTCTTGCGATACTCGCTATTCGATTTTGCCCGGGTGACGAGACAGTTTTTCAAAGTCGCCTGATTAATGCCGCGCTGGCCGCGTTCGATCCAGATAGCCGCGCCGGTCCCATCGGTGCCAACATGGAAGGTGCAGTGTTCGGCATTGAGAATGTGGTTGGGATCTTCCTTCTTGCCGATGAGCATGACGGTGTTCCCCCGGGTTTCAGCGGCGATGCAGTTCGTCATGGTGCCGTCGTTCCAGATCTTGAACCCATTACCACTGCGTAGCGCATAGCAGTCTTCGAAGACCTGTTCTTCGCCTTTCATGTCGTAGGCGCCCTGTTGATTGTCGTAGGAGAGGCAGCGGCGGAAGGTGAGGTTGCGGTTTCTGAACTCGACCATGAAGCCGTCGCCCTGTTCATAATCGCCGGATTGGGGCGTTTGTTGGCGGTTGTTGCGGGTCACGCAGTCTTCGACCAGAATGTTGGTGTTATAAGGATATTGGCTGCCTTGACTGGTGTGGAAGTAAAATCCGACCGGGTTGGCGTGGCGCCACCATCCGGCGTCGGGTTCATCGCCGGTGCCGCTGCAATCGGTGTAGCATTTGCGGAGGATCACATCGTCGCAGGAGTGGGCCAGATGGATCCCATAGCGGTCATAGCGTTCCGCTTTGCAATTGACGACATAGAGCTGGTCGCAGTCGTAAAAGCCGAAGCCGTTCACTGTATTATGAGTATAGACACTGTCGATGATCAGGCGGCGGTTTTCACCGTCCGTTTTCAGGCCCCAGCCGCGCCGGTGGCTCTGCAGGTTCTTCACCGTCCAGAAGGACGCGCCTTTTCTCAGCACGATATTGGCGCCGGCGTTGGTGCTCCGGCTCTTGCCCATGAAGGTGGGGCGGGGGAAGCCGGGCACGCCGCGATCCACGCCGATCAACTCCATACGTGCTGCTTCCGTGCCACTGCTCTTGATTTCCAGCGTATCGGATCCGTAATTGTTGCCCTCCAGGTAGAGCGTGTCGCCCGGCTCCATGGTTTCGTTGATGACTGTGTCCACTTGGGCAAAGGCGAAGGCGTTTTCCCAACTGCTGCCGTCTGCTGTGCCCGCTCCTTTCAGGGCGACATAGTAATCGGCCGCATGGAGTGCGCTGGCACCGAGTAAGAGCAACTTGAGGCTTAAACGTACTGTCTTGGGGATGTGTCTCATGAAGTTTTTCGTGAATGAAAGGGGGGAAGGGTGAACTGTTAGCGAGTCAGTAGTCACGGACTGCGATAAAAACCGGACCGCGTATTGAACCGAGTGTGCAGTATGGTATGAGCACTGATCTCGTATAATCTTACTGGATGGGGCCTTATATCGTGAATATAAGTTTCGTTTAAACTATTCAAAGGTGTTGAACAGGGTGGATGTGTCGAAAGAACTTTCGCTTGAGTCCGAATGGCCAGTTGTATCGGCTAGATTTTATATCGACACAAGCTTATCCCAATATGATCCGCCAGCACCCAGGGGCTCGAAGAGATTCAGGCCGGGCAGGGGGCCGACGTCAGCGCGACAGCCAGAACTTTCCCGCCGCCAACTTGCGCTGGGGCGTCGATCTGCCCGAGGGCAGTTATACGCTCAAAGCCATCGGCTACGCGCAGGACGGCACCGTCGAGGATGAGATCACGCAATCCTATCAGACGCAAAGCTGGGGGCGCCGCATCCGTTCGTATCAGTGCTCTGGATACCTCCGATGGCGTGGCCTCCGTTCGCTGCCAGATCGTCGACGCCGAGGGCGTGCCCTGCCTCGATGCCAAAGACTTCTATCATTTCTCCCTCGCCGGGGATGGCCGCATGATCGACAACAATCAAGGCTGCGTTCGCGCCAGCCTTGATTGTCGGCGCCTGCAACGGACGTGCCCAGATCTCGGTCGAGCTCCGCGACGGTGTCAGTGTGCTGGCCATCACGGTGCCCGGTCTGCCGACGCAGCTTTGTGACCTTGTCGGAGGTGTCGTGATTCGGAGCGGGGACACTCCTGTCCCTGGAAGCGCGGAGGCACGCTGAATGTCGCTACTTTAAGCTTATTGTCGTAGTCGCGACTTTCCTGGCATGAGCGAGTCGAATGCAGTCGCCATCGAGTCGAGGTGGCTTAGGATGCTGCATATGGCGTCTATAAGCAGCCACTACGAGCCACGCTTTGTTGTAATAGGAATTCTTCAATTTGTCCTTAAAATGGTGCCATTCGAGGCGCGGGGCAGAGTGCATCCAAATCGTAGATCGGGTCTGTTTTTTGTTGAATAGATTAAGTTATATTTGATTGGAGAAGCATGCTAGGGGCGGGTTAATTCTAGTCTCAGCATACTACAACCTATCACCTATAATACCCCATGAAGAATCCACAAAAACTTCTTTCGATGAGTGCATTGGCTCTGCCTCTGATACTCGCCTCTCAATCCGTTCAAGCGGCTAGCATTGTCGCATCGGATGATAATTTTGTGCTTAAAGTGAATGGCAATGCAGGAGCGACCAACACTGTCCAGAACGAGAATGGTGACCTTGTCATAAAGAACGCCACGAATAACATTCGGGAATCATGGCTCAAATTCGATCTTACCGGACAGAATGTCGATTTCTCACAGTCGGGAACGATCACTTTGACACTTGCTTCCAATTCGTCTTCAGATGCGACGTTTGATATTTCGCTCTACGCATTGGATGACACGGGAACCACTGCCCCCACCTGGACCGAAAGCACCATTCACTGGAATAATGCGCCGGGGAATGATACAAGCGGAAATGGTTTAGAGTCTGGCGAAACGACCTTTCTCGGCGCAACGGGAACGATTGCCACTAGCACGGCAGCGGGCACCCAATACCAATTCACCATTACCGATTGGTCCGATTATCTGCAGAGTGACAATACCATCACGACGATTGCCATTTCGACTATTAACTCGACTGGACCTTCCATCGTTTTCGCCTCTTCTGAGAATGCCACCGAAGCCTGGCGTCCGACGCTGACCTTCACGCAAATTCCCGAGCCCGGCAGTTTTGCGCTGCTTTCTGGAATGCTCGCACTGACTTGGGGTGCCCTCGGTCGACGCCGTGTTCAGTAGGGCCTGACTCGCTCGGCTTAAGCCGAGCGGTTCGAACACCTTGAGCTGACAACAAGCCTCACGGCCTTGAGGCATCGCAACTAAATCAATCCTGTGACTTATCCTTCAACCCCATTCGCAATTATGAAACTACCTCAAAAGCCTGACTTTGAGCTCACATCATCCGCTCCAATTTCCTACGCTATCAAGTGTTCAGCACTCGCCATGGCCGCCTGTGGGCTTGCCGCTCCGATGCTGAACGCGGCTGACGTCACGCAAGTGCGCAGTGTGTCCCAGGGAGACCATTGGAATGAAGCGAATACAGATGGAGGGGCTATCTGGAGTGATGGTAATGCCGCGAGTGCCGCCAACGATTATTTCGTTTCGGGATTCACGCTGAGAACCACGACTTCAAGTTCCACCTTTAGTGGTAATTCTTTGACGCTGCAATCCGGCGGCTCGCTTTTGCTCAAGCCGGGCGAAGCCAACCGGATATACACGATCAACAACTTGATCCTCGATGGTGGTACGATTAACCATGGTCAGCCTTCGAATTCGAATACCTTTATTGCGGGAGCCATTACACTCCTTTCGGATTCTCTATATACCGCCACGGGATCCTCTTACCGCAATGCCACCATCTCGGCTTCAGTGTCGGGGAGCAGCGTATTCAATGTGAACTTAGGAACGAGTGACGATCTAACGATCTCGAGCGCTTCCAATTCATTTAGTGGCGAATGGCGGGTGACCCAAAGCGACTCGGGCAGCGTCAGCGATTTCTTCGCGACGGGCAATGGGGCACTTGGCAATGCCGACGTGACGATTGGTAGCGGCATCAAGTTCGACGTGGATTATGACATTGCCAGCTCCACAAAGACATTGGCTTTGGACGGCATTATGATTCTGGATCAGAATCACACATTTGGGATCGTTCAGATCGACGGCGACACGCTGGCAGCGGGCACATACTCATTTGCCGATTTGAATACCGCCTACGATGCCTTCTTTGAGGATGGCGGCACAGGTAGTATCACTGTGGTGCCGGAACCGAGCGTTTATGCGCTGCTTTCGGGGCTGTTGGTATTCGCTTGGATTGCGGTGCGCCGCAGTGTATCCGAATAATCGATACGGCGACCGATATGGATTTCAGGGTTATTTAGGTGCCCGCCACGCAAGCATTGCGTGGCGGGCACCTATATTGGACTATGAATAGCGATTGAAGCCAATCGGATCCATCCTGATCATTGTTTCGTCGCCTCCGTTTGCCGCTCATCGAGCTTCCATGCTTCGCCTTAAGGCTACGCAGGACACAGTCGTTTCTCTGAACCGGGGTCGAACGGTTACAACCCCGAAACTTCTTTGGCGCGCTCAGGACATAAGAGTTTCGACCTGTCCCGCCGTAGCCTTCTTGACCTCCGAAACCTGCGGCGTTAGGGGTGTAGGCGGAGGCTACGATTCTAGTCAGCTTTCAGAATGCAGGTTGATAGGTTTGGTATTAGGTAAATGAATCTGTGGAGTCGGCTTTTATTGCCTTGAGCTGTGCCGTTGGAAGATGGCATAAACATTACCTATGTTTATGCCATTAAGACTTCTACCCGGCCTCTCAATGTTTCTGTTGTCGTTCTCTTGTCTGTCTGCGCAGGCGCTCGATGATAGTTTGCGCATTCTAGATGAGCTTATGTTGCAGGCGAATCAGGTGAAGCAAAGTTGTGATGAGCAATTGAAACAGATTAATTTGAATGATAATGAGCAAGATCGATATGCTGCGCAGCGAATTGAGCGACAATTGACTGAATTACAATCGCTGTCTTTACAGCTCAAGAAAGCTCGAATATATACAAAGAATTCGAATTACCGTGAGGCGCTACAAAGCCTACAGCGTCTGGAGTCGAAGGTGGTGGCCTTGCTTGTGTCAGATCAAGCGCTCGAAGCTTATATTGAGTTAATCGGTGAGTTGCAAACCTTGCAGCAGCAGGCATATCAGGTTTGGTATGCGCGAATTGATTCGCTGATCAGTGAAGCTCGCAGCATTTGTCTTCAGGCGGAAACTTCCGCTGATCTTGACCCACTCATGCTTCAACTGGCTGCGTTGGAAATAAAACGTCCAAGCGCAACGGACAATATTGTCGTCAGACGTGGCGCGGAAAAGCTACGTGGCACGGTGAGTGCCTTGCACATCTGGATGCGTTATTTGGATCAACGTAGTGCTGGAAATGCTAAAGCAGCGAATGATTTTCTCAAGCAATTGGAGCTCAATTCATCGAATTTTCCACTGCACACTCGTGAAGAACTCTCTCAGAAATGGCTGAAGGAGGAGAAAGCTGTCAGTCCAGAGGCGCTTGCGGCTCAGATATTGTCTGAAGTCTCAACAAATTCTGATAGTATTATGCGAGCGATTGAGCGCTTTGAGGTGGCTGCGAATGATCCTAAATTAAACGGTGCGGAATATTTTTTGACAGATATTATCCCCAAGCTAACCGCCTTTAAGGAGGGGTTTGCTCAATTGGAAGACAAGGATTATGAGACGGCACGATCGCTTTCCAAATCAATTTCTGGGAATTCGGGTCGAACTTATTTGCGGCCGTATTTCGATGCTTTGCAGAAACGTCTCTCGCATGGTGTGATCGCTCTGAGATTGGAGCAGTTGACTGGGCAATCGATCGATGCTGAACAGTCCATCGAGGCGCAAATTGACAAAGCTATTGAACAGCTTTGGGCAGAAGGAAAATTACTGGATATTAAGGAACTCCTACAATTGAAACCTGTGGCTAGGAACTCAGATGCCTGGCGTCTTATCCACGAGTCACAATCAGCCATAAAGTCTTATTTAACCGCTCAACAATTTGAAGAAGCGGGCGACGTGGTTTCCGCCTATCAAGATTACCGTAAAGCCTTGAGGTATTCTGGAACCGAGCATCCGCTCAATCAGTTAGCCATTGATGCGATGAAGCGGTTGCGGGAAACAGCCCCCGATCAGATCAGCCGGTTTGATGAGAATGCTCTGATTGAACAAATGGATCTGCTGTATGATGCGTTGAGAAAGGCACGATTGCGTCGGTTTTAGTCATTTATGGATACGCTCGCACGCTTACTGAAATCACTGTTTTGCTGTTTTTTAGCGATTAGTTTATTTACGCTCCATTGTCGGGGCGACAGTCCATTACCTCGAACATGGTTCGAGGCCTATGAGCGGTTGAATCGATTCAGTGAAGCAAAGGAAAAACATTGGCCAAGCTCGCATCTGAGCATTCAAGCAGATGGGGCAGTTCATTGTCTCCTTCCGAATGATGGGGAATTTGTGCGGCTTGGCATTGATATCGTTAAGTATGAGTCTAGCGGAGGTGGTTGGATGCTCTCGAGGGTTCTCAACGCGCCCAATCCTTCGCTCAATGACCGAACGATTCAGTTCGAGCCTGGCATTTATGCAGGCATGGTTTCTTCGACAGTAGAGCGCGTTAGCAGGTATCATGCGCCTATTGTCTGGTTCGAAGTTTCAATTCCCGACAAACTAGCCACATCTCGAAATTCCAAGTCGGCTCGTGTTTTTAATGAGATTTCACCGCCTAAAGAACCTAGCCTGCTTTGGCCCAATCAGCGCATAGTGGATTTTATCGATTTGGCAGGACTGTTTGATCGGCGCGCGCCTATGGAACTTTTAAAGGAGAATAAAGTGGTGTCCCCGAGCGCCACACTTCGCATTCGAAATGACGGGGTTCTAGAGCGCGAGCTATTTAGCGATCCTAAATTTGAAACAGCTCTACGTTTATATATCTATAGATATAATGAGCTGGTTGTGAACCGTCCCGCTGCGGGACAAACTAGGTTTACCTTAAAAAATGAGGGCTATGGGAGTTACCGTGCCTTCCTCTGTGTCGAGGGCCCTCACGGAGCGATGCCTGTGAGTAATCTTCTAAACTTCCCATTGTTTCCTGATGGCGAAGGTCAGATCCACTGTATCCCGGATGATCGAAACCAAAATAAAATTCCTGATTTCTTTGAAGGTTCAGACATGCCTCCTCGCGAGTATCAAGAGCTTACAGTTTTATGGAAAAGATGGTGGTATAGTTTGAATAGAAATCTTAATCGAGATTCGGTCGATGGCATGTGGCTCATTGTGCATCCGGCTCTACAGGATCGTTCGGAGTAGGACTGAAATGCCTCCAAAAAGGCCAGGAGCTCCTAGCTGACATGCACCAAAGGGGCATTTACGAGTGATCCGTACTTCGCTGGTATAAGCTTATGCTTCGCAGGGAGAGTTTTTACTCTCCTACTTAACAAGCGGGGTGGCTCGCGAAGCAATACGGTGTGGTGCTTTTCTTCTCAACTTGATTGAATATGTTATGAGTCTGCCGGATCTCTTCAGTTTGCTGTATTTAAGAATTTCGGCATGATCTCGGGGCTACCGTCGCATTGGCACCCAGAAGTCCTCGTGCTGATCCTTGCGAGTCACGTCTTCCATTGTGACTCTGCCGATCGAGCCGTCGTAATAGACGACGGTGGCTTTGCCATTATAGCGATAGGCCATCGCCATCTTCGAATACCGCTTGTTTCGCGGTCAGATAGACCCCGTGGTTATCCTGGGCGAACAACTGATTGGCGGCCGCAAGTTACTGGAGGTTTTAGAGACGTAGGCATTGATCCGCACGTTCAGGATCGCGGCCAGAAAGCCGATGATCGCAATGACGACTAGCAGTTCGAAGAGGGCACTTTGGGGCATCAATTATAGGGGAAGTCATTTCACTGGGGCAATGTAGGCTGTGGAGAAGCGCCACATTATAAATTAAGATATTCGCAGTGATGGGCAAACGCCCTGTGAGTTGACGTATTCAACGGGCTGTATGCTGCAAACGGCAACATCCTGAGGTAAGTGCGATGGGGGGTGCAGTGGCGCGCGACCTAGGTCGCGCCGGTGTTGATGCCCCTTGGCCACGGGCAAGATCCTGAAACGTATTCTTCGCTGCCCTGAGGCTCAATTTTATTTATTTAGCAAAGGCAAGGACTCGTCGAGCGCCAACCAAGCCGTCCGAGTGGGTGCAGTGTCGCGTTTGCCTGCTAGGACCCGGCGCGACCAAGGTCGCACGCTACCGGGAATGCGGTTGAATCACGACCTATTCTATTTAGCGACGCCGACGACGGAGCAGTGCTACCATCGCGATCGCGCCGCCGAACAAGAGCGCTGATGAGGCGGGTTCGGGGATGAGGCCGAGGACGACAGCCTCATTATCGGTGATGGTGAAATTATCGTAGTAAATTTCCTGTTGAGCGCTGCTGAAGGTTTGGAAAAAGAAGGAATCCAGGGTTTCGCCGGTGGAGCGGAACAGGACATCACTCAATACCAGAGAGCTTGAGCCGGATGAGTCGGTTAGCCAGACGTCGTAGCGGTTGTTGGCCAGTGCTTTGCCCTCGTAGTTGACTGAGGCGCCGGATTCGTTGCCGACAATGTCCATCGCGTAGGACGAGTCCAAGGCGTAGGCATTGGAAACCGCGGCGACGTTGGTGGCATTGAGGGTGCCGTTGTTCAGGCTGATATCCACGGCGGCATTGTCGGAATTAGTGTCCGCGCCCACGCGAACGAGAATACTGTCATCGAGACCGTCCCCGCTGGGTTCATAAAAGAGAAAATTAATGCTGAACAGACCCCCGTCGAGAGCGCCTGCAGTTGGACTGTTCACCAATCCAGCGACCGCGCCGTCATCGCCATCCGCATCCCGGTGGATGACATACTGATTGCCCGCTCCCAGCGAGAACGGGTCGCCGGCCGTCGAGAGCGAGACTTCGACTTGGGATTCATCGTCTGCGCGGTTGAACGCACCGTCGGTGACATTTGTGAGGCCTTCAAAGTCCTCTTCGACGAGGACTGCAGCCGTGAGTGGAGTTCCGGACAGGACTACAAGAAGAGAGAGTGGGGGGATGATTTGGGGTAGTTTCATAACTTTATCTCCTTATTTATGAGCATGTTTACTATATTTCTTCAGTGATCAGATGCTAGGGGAATATGCATTTCAGTCGGGGTTGAGGGTTCGTTTGACATGGGGCACATTCATTCGAACGGTCGGAATTCCTGACTGGGGCTAAAGCGCCCAGCTCCGTTTGCCTGTAGTTTTACATCACTTGGCAGGGGGAGATCCTATTCATGGGGCAAACGCGAGCCGCAACGAGACAGGAGCGGCATACGCCGGTGACTGCACGGGATGGTATGATTGGGGCATACACTGTTTGCTGGTTGCACAAAAAAATCCCCCGAAGCTTTGCGCTTCGGGGGATTCGGATGAAATGAGGAAATCTCGCGATTAGCGGCGTCGGCGAAGGCCTACAAAGGCCAGTGTCGACAGCCCCAATAGGATGCTTGCTGCGGCGGGCTCGGGGACTGTGGCGAGAACAAGGGTCGGACGGAAGGACTCGGTCGTGGCTTCACTGGAATGAAAGCTGGGGTTGTTGTTTGTGTTGTCCAGTTTAGGTCCGGAAAGGCGAAATGTGATCGTATTGTCGGCCTGAATATAGTTGGCAATATTCGAGAAAGTGATCGAGTGCGGCACATCGCTGGCGTTATACGACCAATTGTAGTCAGTGCCGAGATCTGTAAAGGTTCCTGCGGGGCGGCTGCTATAGGTCACGGTCGTTTCGGACCAGTCTGCTCTGATTGGGCTGTCATTCGACAAGGCCTCGAAAGTAAATGTTGCATTGTCGCCGCCGCTAGCGTTCGTGACTCCCCGAAAAGTCACATTCAGGGTGGCGTCTTGACTGGTGTCCAACGAACCAAT
Source organism: Thalassobacterium maritimum (assembly GCF_031127805.1). NCBI lineage: Bacteria > Pseudomonadati > Verrucomicrobiota > Opitutia > Puniceicoccales > Coraliomargaritaceae > Thalassobacterium > Thalassobacterium maritimum. Next base: position 78,451 of record NZ_JARXHW010000012.1, read on the forward strand.
TACGGAGGATAGATCGAACTTCATAAAGCCAATTCTGGAGCTGCTATTTGCAGTCTTAACGGTGATAGCAGGTGCATCAAATTGGTAATTAGTTGAGCTAGAGCTGGAATACACATAATTATCGTCCGATGCGCTCAGTGTAATCGAAGCCGACGCTTGAGTAATTGTTAAAGCAGAGAGGCATGCTATAGTTAGGATGTGTGCTCGTTTCATAATAGATGGGGGGCGGTGTGTATGTTGAAAATTGTAGGAATGCTTTAGTAGAGCCGACGCATGGTTACAGTTTTTAGTTGGGGCAAATCGGCTATGGACTAATTAATATTGATTAAAAATTGGGGCGATGCAGTGAGTTCTTAATTGAACCTATTCAATCAGATTGCCCTTCCTTGTGTGTGATCCGTATTCGACCACGGTGCGCGACCTGACTCTTGGCGTTGGTGCGTCGATAATTCGTGTGAAGCGAGCGTTCTTGTTTTTTTTTGAAAAGATGCCTCTTCAATGTGGTGTCTGCCCAAAGGGGATGGTATCAGCTCGTCGGCGCGTGGGAGGTAGCGCAAGACGCCGTCGCGGGAGAGGAACCATTCGCCGGGGGCATCCAGTGCCGACGGCAGGTTTTCCAGATGATATCGGGTGCCGGGGTTGCTGTCATTCCCGTCTGGTGAGACAAACCAGTCACTTCCGGAGGCTTTTGTTGCCAGGATCAGCTCGAGGCGGACGTTGTCGATGTAGATCGGTACGGGCATCGAAGCGTTGGCGCGGATGTAGAACCCGGCGAAGTTTTCAAAGTTGGGTTCCGTCGCGCTTGCTTTCAGTTGGCTGAGAGGAATGTGGATTTCCTGCCATCCAGTGACTGTCTTTACTTGGAATCTTATCCATCCTCAGCAGTTGTGCACATTTGAGTGGATCGGCGCCATTCCCGGAAAGCGTGAGAGTCTCCGCTTTGAGGGGGATTGCATGATGAGCCAATCCGACATCCTCGACCAGAAGTGTTTCGAAGATGTGGTATCCTTCCGGAGGGTGGGCGATCGGCGAATGGCTATTGAAAAAAAACTGATGCTTACCCGTTGAAGGACTTTACAGTCCGGAAACTTCGACTTTCAAAAAAAGTTGATCATGCCCGATCTCGCTTTGCTTTTGATAGCAGACTTCTTCGATCGTTCCAAGATCAGTGACTGATTCTACGTTGAATCCGGTGCTATGCCATTGGTTCAGGTTGACCGACCACTTTGGGGTGTAGCTCAAGCTGGTATCGTATTTTTGGCGTTTGAAGCTTATTTGGCCAGCGCTAGGGGATGTGACGACTTGAAGCTCTAAGAGAGGGGCCGATTGGGGGGAAGTGGGATCGCTATTAAAGGCATATTCGATGCCGTTGGAACTGGAGTCGCCATCGTCATCCTCATTGGGAGTCGGGGAGGCCGATACCCAGTTATCAAACTGCGTCTGCCATAAGTCGAAGCGAGTGCTTTGGAGCGCGAATTCTACCCAGTTGAGATTAAACTTCTCACCACTGCCGCTGCAGCGTAGCACGAGCTTGCGTCCTGTGCCGCCGGGTTGCACCTCCACATTCGAGAGCGTAACTGTCTGCCAGTTCTGCCAACCACCCGTGGCAGGAGCGACGACTTTTCCGAGTAATTGCCCTTCCAGATACGCTTCGATGCTAGCTAGGTGACTGCTGTTGTTGGATGCCAGTCGGAAATGGAGGTCATACACGCCAGCGGTCACGTCCACACTGTAAGCCAACCACTCTCCGCCATCAAAGCCTCCGATATTGTAACCGCCGCCTGTATCGCTGCAAAGGGCGATATCCACATCGTCATCGCGATAATCCGTCGCGGAAAGGTTATTTCCGGAGCTGACATCGTGATAGGCGGTCAACTCGCCACCTTCGTCGTAATTCTCGGCTTCGATGCGCCCGGGAATTAGATGGGGGATGCCGCCATAGGCGCGACTGTCTACGGTGCCTGGAAACAGGTTGATATGCATGGTCGCTTGTGCCTCCGCAATGCGTTGTGTCAGGGCGGCATCGAGATCTGCAATGAGCGTTGCGTGACCAGTTGGATCAGAATAGGCTAGGTTGTTGAGCTCCTGTGGATCTGAAAGATGGTCGTAGAGCTCGATGTTGTCCGCACCGCCGCCCTGCCACCGGGTGTAGCGATAACGTTCGGTGCGCAGGGTGTAATTGTCGTCTTGCTGAGTGAGCGCACTGTCGCGGAGCTCGCTGGTGGCGTCATTTAAGATGGGGTTCAGACTGATGCCCGAGGCGTTTTCCGGTTCGGGTAGTCCGGCAAGTTCGGCCAGCGTTTTGTAGAGGTCGACAAATTCCGCCAGGGATTGAGTGGACTGCCCCGCGGTGGCCATGCCCGGCGCAGAGATCATGAGCGGCGCGCGGGTGGCATCTTCAAAGAGGGTGGTTTTCTGATACTTATCGTGCTCGCCCATATGATAGCCATGGTCGGATAGAAACACTACGATGGTATTATCCCGTATGCTATCGCTGTGATCGCCGTCACCGTTTGGATCGTCGAGAGCGGCCAGCACACGCCCCACTTGTGCGTCCATGAACGAAATGGTCGCATAGTAGGCGTGGATCGTCTGGCGGGCGAGCGTCGCATCCAGTCCGTTTTCATAACTTCGTTCACGCAGCGTGGCGACGGCTGCGGCCGGCAGCGTCGAATAATAGTCTGCGGGCACTGTGGGCACGACGATGTCATCCGGATCGTAGAGATCGAAAAATGACTTGGGTGCGACGAAGGGAGTGTGCGGTTTGAAAAAGCCCACTGCGAGGAAGAAGGGCTGCGCGTTCTGCGTGTAATCGTCGATCAGCGAGATGGCCTTCGTCGCCACCATACCGTCGGTGTGGGTGAGCGGGTCGCCCTTGTCCACGCCGTCTGAAGTCGTGCCCTCGGCTGCGAGATAGCTCAAGCGAGCACCCGTGCTAGTCCATCCACCGCTCTGCCACGCGCTGCCATTCCGGTTTAAAATCTTAATCTCGTTGCGCACTTCGCTGCTGTTATCGACACCCGCCGGATTGAATCGTTCGTCCCAGGATTGCGCGTCATCTTCACCATTTTGCCCAATGCCGTTAGGGTTATTCATATGATAGAGCTTACCCACGCGCGCGGATTGATAGCCGTGATTCTTGAAATACTGCGGCAGCGTGACCACTTGTGGTAGAATGTCTCTGACGGAAGTTTTGAGGTCTTTGACCCCATTCTGATCTGGGTAGAGGCCTGTGAGAAAACTCGCGCGCGACGGTCCGCAGACCGGCCATTGGCAATAGGCGCGCTCAAATCGCAAACTCTGAGCCGCTAAGCTGTCGAGTTGTGGCGTTTGCACTAAAGGGTGCCCGAAGGCGCCCATGTTTCCGTTTAAGTCGTCTGAAACGATCAACAGCACGTTGGGCGTTTCGGCCAGCGCTGTTAGTTTTAAGAGTAGGCACAGCAGAGTGACGGCACTCAGTCGGGTGATTGACGTAGATCTCATTATAGGTGGCATTGCCGAAGCTGAAGGGCAAAAAAAATGCCAGCTTGGAGAATCCAAGCATGGCATTGAGAAAAAGCGTTAAGCATGACGCGTTGCCTGTGCTTATCGACGCGTAGGCCGACGGCTGAAGGCCAGCAACAGACCGGCTGCGCCAGCTAGTAATGCGAAGGCCGCCGGTTCCGGCACCGAGATGACCTCCAGGGTGTTCCAGTGAGCGGAGTCATTGACGGAGCCGCCGTCTGGATTGTTGGACCAAACAATTTGTAGGGTGCCGCTGGCATCGGCTTGCACACTGCTCAAAGTGACGGTGTCGCCTGTATAGTTTCCAGGATTCAAAGAGACAGAGTCACTGCCGACCGCCCAAGTTGTATTTGAACGGTCATTGGTTGGCACGCTGGCAAAGAATGAGAGATCATAGAACCCGTTGGCCTCCAAATCTCTTAATTCAAAGGTGACCGAGATAGAATTGTTCTCGCCCCGATTTAAGAACATGGTATCGCGGGTAGCGGAGGTCGCATATCCAGTTGAGGTTGCTACATTGTTGTCCGCGCCACCGATACCGGATGATACATTGATACCACTGCTCTCGCTTAGATAGACTAAATCGACGCCAGTGTTGGCTCCGGTTGAGTCGATCATATCCGTCAGCATTGTATTCGGGGGGGAGCCGAAGCGATATGTATCCAATTGTGCAAAATTGTTCCAGTTGCCGGTAGTTTCCTGTCCGGTTTTACCGAAGTCGACCAGTATGGTCTGGGCGCTGAGTTGAGCGCTGACGCAGAGTAGGAGTAAAGGAGCTAATTTTTTCATAACTATATAAGGAGTGGGTTTTGATGGTTTAACTGATACTCATTAAAACTGCAGATTCCTCTCGACATCGCAAAATAGTTTATACTTTTATTGTAAAGTAATGAGGGTGACTCAACGGACTCTAGCTGCCAAATTAGGTATTTCTGCGAATGCGGTATCGTTGGCATTGCGTAATCATCCTTCCATATCTGAAGCGACGCGGGCGCGGGTTAAGGCGATGGCGGAAGAAATGGGCTATCGGCCGAATCCGTTGGTGGCGGCGTTGACCGCCGACCGGAACAACGGGCGGCGAAGCGATGTGACAACTTTGGCCTACTTGACGACCTGCCATCACCTGCGCAGTGATATTAAAAGCATTAGGCAGTTATTTTACAAGGGAGCTTTTGAACGGGCGGAGGCCTGTGGTTTTGCGCTCCAAGAATTTTGTTTGGCAGAAGCGGATTTTAATGAAGCCATCTTGCAGCGAATTTTACTGAGCCGTGGGATCCAAGGGGTATTGATTGCGCCGCCGTCCGATCCGAATCTATCGATTCAGATGGATTGGGAGTATTTTGCGGTTGCTGCTTTGGGGCACAACTTGGCGCACCCCCGTGTGCACCATGCCGCCGCAGCTGCCTATCAAGATACCTTTAATATGTTGAGTGAGCTTAAAGCGATGGGATATCAGCGACCCGCTGCTATTTTAGGGAGGCGGAATGAACGCAATCAGCATTCACAACGTTGGGCGATTTTTGAGCATCTGTCCCGGCAACTTTGGGGGCTATCGCAGCCGTATGTATTTGTATGCGATGATGCATTGACGGAACGCACTCAGGTGGAAGCTTGGCTGCGTGACGTTCAGCCTGATGTGGTCATTTCAAGTTATCATCAGTTTAAAGCTTCGGTTGCCACAGTGTTGGGTGAAGTGCCTGCCGACGTAGGTTATGTCGCGATTGAGAATTCGGCAAGCGAGGAGGATGCGCGCATTGATTTCGTGCCTGAAACGGTGGGCGCGGTAGGGATCGATTTAGTGACCGCTCAGCTCTATAGAAATGAGCGTGGTATCCCATCTGTGGCAAAGGCTGTTCAAGTCGAGAGTCCGTTCGTGCGCGGTTCGAGTCTACGGGTGCTGACTCCGTAAGCCTACGCGGTTTTTTATAAATACGATTCCTTATCTTATCAATATTATGAAGCCTAATCTCCTTATATTGCTCGCTGACCAGCACCGCGTCTCTGCCACTGGATATGGGGGGAATCCCGAAGTGCGGACTCCCGCTTTAGACCGCATGGCCGGGACTGGGGTTTCGGTTGCTCAGTGTGTCTCCACGCATCCGTTATGCGCTCCCTACCGCGCCTGTCTACAGACCGGGCAACCCGGATCGGTCAATGGTGTTTGGGGAAATCAGGATACGATCCGGCGGGACTTGCCGACTTTGCCCCAGCTATTTCGCGATCAGGGATACTCGACTGCCTACTTTGGTAAGTGCCACTGGCACGAGCCGATGAACGGTTCGATCTACACACCACCGGATTGGCGGCTGGGCTGGGAGCACTGGAAGGGCTGGCAGAACGGACACGAGGATTATGACCTACCGGAATTTGATGCAGATGGAGTCCGACTGCATCCCCATCGAGGCCGTTTCGCACCAGAGGTGCAGGTGGAACAGTTTCTCGACTGGCATGCCAGTGCGGAAGGTCCCTGGCTGGCTCAGCTGAATTGGGGGCCACCTCACAACCCATCGATATCAACTGAGGATCTCGATCGCCTGAGAGAGCCGAGTATGCAAATTAACGAGGCCTTGGGACTGGGGCTACAAGAGCAACATTTTGAAACCCCCTGGTGGTATGTGCAGAGTTTTCCGCAGCACTTGGTCACCGATGTCGTGCCGCAGCGTTATTTGGATATGTTTGATCCGGAGGCCTTGAGCGCTCCAGATAATGTGCATGCCGACAATAATCGATTGATTCAGTATCAGCTGCGCGAATACTACGCTCAGATTGCGGCCTTGGACGATCTGAACAGCCGAATTTTGAACGAGCTGGAAAGGCGAGGGGAGCTGGACAATACCTTGGTCATCTATACCTCGGACCATGGCGATTGGGTGGGGAGCTGTCGCCAGCCAGATCAAAACTGTCGGGGGAAGGGCAACCCCCAAGAGGAGAGTATCCGGGTTCCCTTTCTCGCTATGGGGCCAGGGGTGGCGCAAGGGCGTTCGCTGGATATGCCGCTGTCGACAGTTGATTTGTTGCCTACGTTTTGTGGATTAGTGGGCTTTGATGCCGGGCCGGGATTTCCTGGGGAGGACCTGTCCCCAGTGCTTCGGGGAGAACGGGAAGTGCCGGAACGCACGGTTGCACTCGAGATGCGGGGCTGGCGCGCGTCGTTTGACGGGAAGACGGTTCAGCTTGAGTCCTAATCGATGACTCTGCGGCTACTGTAACCTTTTGCCTGACCGAAGGTGCGGTTGTCGAAGTTGTTACCTTGTCCATACCAAGGAAGCGTTGGGGCGACATAGAGCGGTGGGTTCTCCGGATCGGCAGCGTTCTTGAGTGTTACCGAATCGTTGAGGACGAGTTTACCGTGGCCCGCCTTGAAAGTCTTCTTGTCGGTCGCGAAAGAAAGGATGCAGTCTTCCAGTACAGCTGTAGTGCCCTTCGACTCAAAGCCCACGATGAAATCAGTTTTTTCGGTGCCGTGGAAGGTGCAGTTGCGCGCAGTGATGGTGCGCTCGCCATCGCCAGTGGCGGGTAGCATAAACTCGCGGCTGCCATGGCCGACCGACACGCAATTGGTCAGCACGCCATCATACCAGAGCTTAAAGCCGTAGCGACTATTGGAGATCGCTTTGCAGTTCTTTAGAATTTGATTGTCTCCTTTTAGGTCGTAGCCCGCATCGCGGTTGCGGCTGGTGAGGCAACCGTCGAGTGTAATGCCTATATTCTTACGCTCAAATTTAATACCGTCGCCTTGCGGGTATTTACCCTTGGTTTCACGGTTGTTCAGTGCGATGCAGTTCTTCATTAAAATGTCGGTATTGGGTGCGGCATCGCTACGCTTGGAGTGAAAGTCGAATCCGACAGGGTCGGAGAGACCTTTCCAGTGCCCCGGATCATCTTTGTCGCGGGTCCCCGTGCAGTCTGCCAAGCAATCGATGATTTGAATGCGATCGCAGGAATGGCTGAACTGGAAGCCAATCTCGGAGTAGCGTTCGGACTGGCAGTTGCGGATAATGCTGTCGTCGCAATTGGCGAAGACGAAGCCCGAAGCGCGGGTGCTATACACTGAGATGCCTTCGATCAAGAGCTCTTTATGTTCGGTTTCATCTGTGGTGAGCCCATATTCGCGGTGTTCGATACGCAGGTTTTTGATCGTCCAATAGCTACTGCCTTCGGTCAGTCGGAAGGTCGCGTAGCTGCGTACTTTTTGTTTGCCCACAAACTTGGGCACGCCAAAGCCGCGATCCACACCGATCAAGGCTTTACGCGCCTCTTTGGTGCCACTGCTACTGATACTGCCGCGCAGATCGCCATAGTGAGGAGCGTCCTGCGATTCCGGACCACTCAGATACAGATTGTCGCCAGGGAGCAAGGTCTCATTCAAAATCGAAAATAAGTTCTTACTGGCAAAGGCATGTTCCCAACTGCTGCCATCTTTGCTGCCAGCCCCATGGACCGTCATGTAATAGTCAGCGGCTAGGGCTGAGCTGACACTCAGTGAAAAGAGCAGTCCGAAAATTACGGACCGAAGGAGGCTTGTGGGGGGCTTGCTATTCAAAATGTGGAGCGTGCTGGTGAGCGTTGGCGTCTCGGTAAAAGTTATATAATAAGTGACAATACACTCTCGTAAATGATCCATCGAGTGAAGCTATTCAACTTTTCTGTGCATATGTTTTGTTGAGTTACGAATAACGCATCGACTGCCTTGTTTTCTTTCGGAGTGTGAACTACTTTTCCGAGTATGGATTACTTCAAGATTGCTCCCTCTTTACTCCTTGGCTCATTTGTGGTCAGTTCTCTCTCCGCTCAAACAGTTGCTTACTATGATTTCGAAGGCGGCTCGTTTTCCAGCACGGGTGGCTCTGCTGGGGATTTAACTTCTGTCGGAACGAATAGTAGTATAAATACCCCTTTTAGCAATATTAGCTTCGGTGGCGAGGATGCCAATAGTAACGCTAAGGTGCTCTATGCAGATAATAGCTCCAATGCGTTTTCGGCCGATGCTTTCACGATTGAGGTGTTATTCCAGTATCAAGGGCAAAGTGATGTGCTGGCCTCTACTTTTGATTCTGTAAATTCGACATCATCCGGAACGGGGATCGGTTGGCTTTTCGGTACACGTGGGGCGGAGAATGGTTTGTGGTTCGCCTACAGTAGCAATGGTTCTGATTCGCAGCGGGTGGATATCTATTCGGATAACGTCTCCAATAATACCCTGAACATGACAAATGGGAATTATTATTACGCAGCGCTAGCGGTTGATCTTAGTGATACCTCGGCTAGTGGGATTAACTTTTTTCTTCAAGACATTACAACAGATGGAAATTCCTTGTTAAGTGTTGGAGCCACGCACGCCGCCAATCGCAGTTCAATATACGATACTGGCACCGAATTTACCATCGGTGATATAGCCAATGTTACAGTTCTTGGTGGTAGCGCTTCTGGAGTGAACTATACTGGGCCAATTGATGCCGTTCGTTATTCAAATGCACAACTAGGCGTGAGCGATTTGCTTGTCAATGTGCCCGAGCCGTCTTCCTTTGCTTTGATCGCGGGTGCTCTCGGGCTGGCTTCGGTGATGCTTCGCCGTCGTCGCTAGGCTTGTGAATATATTAAGTTAACGATCTTTTGATTATATAGACGCGAACTATTGTTTCGATGAAACTATTTTACCTAACTAACTATGAATACATATAAACTTATACCATCCCTACTTATAGCATCATTTATTTTTAGCTCTGCATCCGCGCAGACAACGATTGATGATGCGCTCGACCGCAGAATTGATGATACATCCGAGAATAATACCGGCGATGCACTCCGAGGGAGTGGTGACCAGCGCTTGGTGGGGGATTCGGGAGATAATGATCGTGTTTTTGCGACAGCTTGGACTTTTGATATTTCAAGTTTTACAACAGAGATTGATGCCGCCTCGACTATTATGTTTTCAGTCGAGCTGAATTCGTTTGGAGGGGCGCCTCAGTCAGTTTTTCCAATATTGGATTTCTTTTCGTTGGAGACTCCCAGTAGTTTGACTGCAGACGATTACGAGAACAGTACGAACCTATTGGGTACTATCGATATGACAGGATTTACTGCTGGCGACACCGTCGAGTTTGATGTGACTTCGATCGTTAAAGCGGCTACTGACGATGTCGGTTTTATTATGAAAGTTCAAAACCCACTCGGCGCAAATAATGAAAATGGCAATGGGGATGTTTATATTTTCACTGGAAGTTCCGGACAGTTATCTGTCATTCCCGAGCCGTCTTCCTTTGCTTTGCTCGCAGGTTGTCTTGGGCTGGCTTCGGTCATGCTTCGCCGTCGCGGTTAGATTCGAAAGTCTCGACTGCTGCAGTTGATTATTTTTATCAGAGGGGCCTCTTTTGGAGGCCCCTCCTTGCTTTCATATACCCCCTTTTGTCTATATTTTATGAGTCATCTAATTCGTTTCCTGTTGTTTTTTTTGCTAGCGACGCACGCGCTATTGGCCAGTGAGATCGATACACTGCGTCTGCGCATCCACGCCGACTTTGTTGCTAAGACGGATCGCAGTGAAGCAGCCAACTTCTTGGCCGACCAGCAAGTCGATGGTTCGTGGGCGGACATTAATTACTCGGATCGTGACCGTTCGCGATGGACGCCAATCCTCCATCTGCGCCGTATCCGCGCTATTGCGTCGGCTTACTACAGTTCGAATCATGCCTTGTATCAAGATGCGGTCGCCTTGGCTGGCATCGAAGCTGGCCTCGGCTATTGGCTCACAACTCCGGGGATCTATTCCGACAATTGGTGGCATCAAGAGGTGAATACCGCACAGCAACTCGGTGCGATTCTTATGATGTGCTATGACGATTTGACGGCACAAACACTCACGGATGGAGCCGCGGAGCTGGCTGCCTTAAAGGCGCTGCGCTCGGATAATTATTGGTCATCCCAGAACACGATTTATACTTCATTTAGTCGGATCTATTTGGAAATTCTGAACCACGATCAGACCGCTTTGGAAACACAGTTGAATCGCATCAAAGTGCAAGCGGCCTACAAAACTGGCTTGGGACGCACCTCGGTCACCAATAATAATTCGAAAGAAGGCGTGCGCGTGGACTACTCCTTTTACCAACATGGCGCGGCTCTGTATAACGGTTTCTACGGTGCGCACTATGTTACAGATATGGGCTTCTGGATCGCGATGCTAGAAGGGCTCTCCTTTGAATTTAGCGATGAGCAAATTGAAGTCATACAGGACTATGTGCTGGAAGGGCATCAGTGGACGAATCGTTATGGGGTGTTGGACCCCAATATCACCAATCGAAAGATTTCGCATGACAATTACGATTACGTGACGCTGCGTTATCACGATCCGATTGTGTATGGTCTGGAGTATTTACGTGCATTGGCTACGCCCTTGCCGCGTGCAGCAGAGCTGGAAGCTTTTTACCAACACATAGTAAACGATGGTCCGAGTCAAATCGCCGGCAACCGCGAGTTCTGGAAAACCGATTTTATGGTGCAGGCAGGCGATGGCTATCAGGTGTCGACCAAACTCTGGAGTTATCATAATGAGGGCACTGAATATATCAATGGCGATGGCCGCCAAGGTCAGTTCTTATCTGTCGGAGGTACCTTTCTGATGCAGGATGCTGAGGAGCATTTAGAGATTTTCCCCATCTGGGATTGGGGCCGTGTGCCCGGCACCACTACCTTGCATCGAGATCCGGCAGGGGCTCCTTCTGGAAATCTCGGGACGCAGAAATTTGCCGGTGGCATTAGTAACGGTACCGAAGGTGCGATGGCCTATGATCATGCATACGATAGTGTTACGGCCAAGAAGAGTTGGTTCTATTTTGACGACGTGTATGTCATGCTCGGTGCGGGCATCAATGGCGGTAACGGTAGTTTAAATGTGAATACAACAGTGAACCAGATATTTCTCGAAGGCGATGTCAGTATAGGAATCGCTGCCGGGGAGAGCTTGCTCGGAAGTGGTGAATTTGCGCCGACAGATCTGGAGTGGGTGCACCACGATAACACAGGTTACCTATTGCCTGCTGGCGGCGACGTCCAGGTGGCGGCCAAATCGCAATCGGGTAGTTGGTATGAGATTAATGACAGTCTGCCATCGACCACTCTCACGGATGACGTGTTTTCACTGTGGTTTGATCATGGTCTAGCGCCGGTGGATGACAGCTATGCCTGCGTGGTGGTGCCAGCGGTCGATAAGCCGGAATTTGATAGCTGGCGTGGAGCCAACCCCATCGAAATCTTGGCCAACACTGCGCAGCTGCAAGCGGTGCGTCATGCCGAGCGCGAACTGATGCAGTTTGCCTTTCATGTGGCAGGCAGCTTTACTACGCCCAATGGCTACTTCCTCGAGGTCAATCATCCTTGCCTGGTGATGCTGGATGAGACAGAGGAGCCGGCATTAATCACAGTGTCGGATCCGACGCAGGAATTGGGCAGCTTATTGGTGAGCCTGGAAGCGCCTGATGGCACGCCACGCAGTTTATACTACGTGCTGCCCGCCGGCGATGAGGCCGGACGCAGTACCAGTGAGAGCTCGGCTTATAATGTCGGCTCCGTCGATCCGATTGATATGTCTGGCTTCGCGATGCAGGCCTATCATACTGATCAAGACAATGCGGGTGGGGCCACGGTTTCAGCCAACGGTTTGGAAATCCATTTTACGGGCAACACTTGGCAGGCCCTGAACTTCGTCTATACCATCACGTCAGACACTGTTCTGGAATTTGAGATCGAGGGATCCGATGTCGGGGAGCTGGTCTCCATCGGATTGGACGAAGACCTGACAGTCAATAACGCGCCACGCATCTTCGTAGTGGGCGGCAGCGAAAATGCCAGTGCCGCGGCTGGCTGGAACTACACTCCGCGCTACAGCGCAGGTGCCGCGAGCATGACTTATCAAATACCAATTGGGAACTACTACACCGGAACCACAAACTACCTGGTGTTTACCGCCGACGACGACGCAAACGCCTCCATCGACGTGAGCTTTAAAAATATTAAACTCTACGAGAATGCCGCCGAGCCGACTCACTACAGCCTCTATATTTTGGCTGGGCAGTCCCACGCCAGCGGGCGCGCGAACTTTGCCGGCAATGTCGCTGATAGCGAGGCTGACGCACAGGTGATCTATTATTACGATACCGATACGACAGGTGCTTCTGTGGGGCTGCGCGATTCCGGCGGCACCTTTACGCAACTCGGGCCGACTTCCAACGACGTCTTTGGGCCTGAGATTGCCATCGGACGCACTTTAATCGAATTCGATGAAGCTAGTCCCGCCATTGTTAAATTCTCTCGCGGAGGCACTGACTTGTTCTACGATTGGGATCCGGATGCGGAGACTGGGATGCAGCTCTACAGTCAGTTGCTGAGCGAGGTCCAGACCGCCACTTCGGTGTTAGTCAATGCGGGGCACACTTACGATTTGAAAGGCGTATTTTGGATCCAAGGGGGCAGCGATAGTAACTCCGAAATGGCCGACGCCTATCAAGCCAATTTGACGGCGTTTATTAGTCGCTTGCGTACTGATCTCGACGCGCCAGAGCTACCAATTATACTTGGAGTGAATGCACCCGATGATACCTATCGCATTGTTGTCAGAAATGCTCAGATCGCAGTGGCCGATGCGGATGCTGCGGTTGATTGGGTGGAAACCTCTGATTTTGGGCGCTTGCCAGACGGATTGCATTACGATGCCGCAGGGAACCTACTATTGGGCGAACGACTCGCACGTGCCTTTCTGCGGCAGACAGATGGTTTTTACAGTAACTGGAGTGAGCACTATGATTGGGATGAGACTCCGCTCAACCAGCGTGCCCCCGAAGCTGATCCTGATGGCGACGGTTTAAGTAACGCTGCCGAACGTGCGCTCGGCGCCGATCCGTTGCTCGCAGATGCACAAAATGCAATTCGTAAAGTCATCGATGTGCCCGAAGCGGGTGGGGTGCAATTTCGGCTAGCCTATCGAAAAGGCGCCGCTGAAATGTCGTATCAGCTTAAGCACACAGTCTCCTTGCAGATGGATTCGAGTTGGAGTGCCGAAGGTGTGAGCGACGAGGCCTTTGACGATATTCTCGGAGAATATTATCAAACATGGACAGCTCCAGCGTTGCAGGACAAAGCCTTCGTTCGCTTGTTGATGACGGATTAGCTTCTTGTGCGACTCTGAACCTATACCGATATTTAGAATTGTTTGATCTATAGCAATTAATCGGTGCCCTTGCTCTGCCTAAGGCTTTTTATGCCTTCGCCCCGTTAACTATCAGCGAGTTAAATCTTTCGACGAAAGATTCGTAGGGTGGATTTGGGTCGAGCAGGTCTTGTCCGGGAATGGCTTGCTCGTCCAGTTGAGCGGATGGTAGCACAATATGATTAAAACGTAAGCTCGGGGACTCGGGGGATTGATCCTGGCCCAGCACGCGTTGGAAGTTTTCAATTTTAAGATTCCAGCAGCGTTCGTGGATGTCGATCAGCGCGTGCTTGCTCTGGCTGGCCTTCCATACCGAGACGTCGGAAATGTGAATGTCTTCAAGAATGCCCACGCCATCAGAGAAGGGTGGATTGGCTTCGTCGAAGACCGGGACGCGGCAACGGCGTGCACCGTCGGCATTGATGGCGCAATTCATACAGCCGCCATGGAGGCCGCGAATGCGGATGTTGCGAATGGGGGAGGTCACACTGAGGATTCGGACAAAGGTGTGGCAGCTTTCCGCATGAATGTCTTCGATGAGGATATTCTCAATCGGTCCATTGCTCATACCGTGTACCTCGGTGCGTTGCAACGCGTCGTCAGCATTGAGAGCCACCATGTCGTCGCCTGTTACGGCGGGGCGCAGCGCACGAATGTCGCGGATCACGCCGTCGCGGCAATTGCCTCCGAGGTGAATGCCGTCGTTGTTCGGGCGCACTCTGTCGGAGTCGAAACGTATCTGCTCGATGTGAAAATTACGAACCTTAGTGAAACGTGCGTAATAGGCTTCAGAGTTCGTGAAGGTGATGTTCTTTAAAGAGAAATTGCTTACATTCTCGAAGTGTAAGCTCGCGCCGCTGTAACCAGCGTCTAATAAGCCTTCGGGGCGCGGGTTCCCGTTTTGGTTCCCATCAAATGTGCCCCCTTCTATGTGAATGTCTGTGTTGCCGCCTTGTAGATCAGCATTGCGGATCAAGTAGTGCTCGTTGCGTGTCGCAGCTCCATCGGCGAGTCGTAGCACGGCCTTCGGATCAAGCTTTAGGTGCGTGCCGGAGGGAACTTTGAGCGCATCTTCTAGAGTATATGTGCCGGCGGGGAGCACCCAATGACTGTGCTCACTTTGTAGGCGAGCGTTGAGGCTCGCAGCACAGGGAATGCTGCCGTCGCTTAAAATTCCAGAATCAGTTAGATTACGATATGTAGACATTTTATTTAGAGTCAGGTTTGGGATTTATATAGATCATTTGGCGTCGTGTGCCTAAGGCAACTTGTTTATTGTAACGAGGGCTCTCCGAGGATGATTTGTTGCTTTATTTGTGCGGTTTAATAGGTTAACTGCGGCTGACATTTTACGTTCAATGAATGTTGCCTAGCTTCCATGACTCGGTACTTAATTTTTTCTGTGAATACCCTCTGCCGGTCCCCCTTTTTTAATACCACCATCTCGCTACGATGAATTGCCCCTCTACAAAGCACGCCCGCCATAGCGGCCGATCTCGCTTACTCGTTACTGATTCAGTGACGGGGCGCTCGTCGGGCTTTGCCTTAGTTATATCACTATCGTTGATGGCCTTTGTCTTGCTGATCCTATTGGCTTTTGTATCTTTGGCTCAGGTCGAAAGCGCTTCGGCTAATCAGAGTAAACAAATGATGGCTGCGCGGCAAAATGCCTATTTGGGCCTCATGGTAGCAATGGGGGAACTGCAAAAGTCAGCAGGGCCTGACCAACGTATAACTGCCCGTGCAGATATTTTGACAGGTGATACGGGGATCTCGGTCGATGCGATGGAGAACCCGTATTGGATGGGGGTCTGGGATACGACGGAGGCGGATTGGGATACTTTAACCGCGGAGGAAAAAATGTCACGCGCCAGCTGGATGGTCTCAGGCAATCAAGGTTTGGAGCCCGCAGATGAAGCAGTGCAAGCGCCCAACGATGAATTAGAAACTTCGATTGAAATGGCATCGTCAAATTCCGAATTTGACGTGAAAGCTGTAACAGTTCCACCTAGTTTGTTGAGTGATGGTTCGGGCGGTGTGGCAGGTCGCTTCGGCTATTGGATTTCGGGTGAGAATTCGAAAGCACTTGTCAGTATTTCTGATCCATACGCTAGCTCGGATGAAGCGAATGCGAATTTAAGAGAGCAGGAGCAACTGCGTTCTTTCTTGGTTCCACAACGAACTGGCGTCGAGGCATTAGACAGCTTGGCTAATTATCCAGTGAATGACGATTCTTTGGAGCGTGTTTTCGCCTTGTCTTCGCAAATGAGCGATTGGCTTTCCGACGGTTCCATCGATGCAGGTGATTTTACGTCAGTGCGTTCGCATGATTTGACTACTTGGTCAAAAGGTTTGCTAGTGGATGTTAAAGATGGTGCACTTAAACGTGATTTGACGCAGGCCTTTGAAGTTCTGGATTCATTCGAGCTGCATTTCCCAGATACGGTGTTTAAATCTCAGGCGCTCTCAGATGTAGCAGCAGCGGATCCGATGACGCCCGAGCCGTATTATTTTGTCGGGGATAAGCTCATCGCTGATCAAATTGCCAACTGGAGCGGTCCGAACTGGGAGATCTTTCGTGATTACTATCAGCAATATTGGCCTGCTAGTGACACGTCTAGAATTAAGGATGATTACATTCATTTTAGATTGGCTAAACGGGAATTGCCGGGCAAGAGTGAGCAGCCAGTTTTTACCTCGCATTGGGAAGGTAGTACAAAACGGCATTCTGATCCATATATAAGTTCAGGTATGCCGTATCAGTATACTTCGGATACTAGCTTTACTGCAGGAGATAATTATCAAGCTTCGAGTTTAGCGACACCGGTTATCTCTCAACTCCGTATTTCATACGCACTAGGACTAGTGGATCCAGAGGACGGAGGGACTCAGGTTCCAGTCATTGTGTTTAAGCCTGTTTTGTCGCTCTACAATCCTTATAATACTAGGTTAGCTGGGAGTGATTTCAGAACTGTGGTTACACTTAATCCTAAAATTACGCTCACTCTGCACCTTCGTGGAGGCAGTGTGGATGTTGAGTTCTATTTGATGGAGTTACAGGATGCGAACAATCAAGGCTTTCACCTTTTGGCGATGGCCGATAGTACGATCGGGCCGGGGGAAATATTGCACCACTCGTTCGACGGTTTCAGTTTTGCTAAAACCCGAAAGAGTAAATATAAAACCAATAATCTGTCTGTGAAATGGGATGTTGTAGGAGGGCTTTACTTCCCATTAAGTAAGGTGTCAGATGAGTTTTATCCTAACCCCGCAGGTGTTGCTGGTGCCATTAGTGTGGAGCAGGCTAAAAAGGACAGGGGGGATAATGAGTATGGTTGGCATCCGCAGTGGGGACTCACAACCAATACGGATGACGTAAATGACGAGGGTGATCTGGAGCCTGGTAAGCCGGGGGAGCAAGAATTCTTACTTGAAGCAGTACGCGATGGAGTTCAGGTGGACCTCAAGATTGAGTATGAAGATTTTGGAGCTATACGTAGTTACACGAATTCGCCAGCTGCTGGCCAAACTTATAATAAAATTGTAGATGTTTGGGAGCAGGGTAGTGGCAATCAGCCGGAGACTTATGAAACCAGCTTCCAAAATTTCCAAGATGCGGCTAAACAAGATTCGTTTGGAACTTTAGTAGTTAATTTACGCACAACTGAACGGCAAGGTGGGGAGGAGACCGATGCCCTTCGTAATTTAGTCGATCTGAATATGCGTGCGCTGCATATCAACTCCGCATGGGATGGTGATAATGGGAGCAGTCGTTATCTCAGCTTATATGAAGTTGAGGCTTTGGGGCAAAATGATGTGCCGCCAGAATATGTTCCAGGCTTGGACTCAGATGTGAGATATGGTTACTGGGGGCGTAAAAACAACAAGACGAATGGGGGGCAGCGTTCTGTTGTGTTGTTTGATCGTCCTCGTGAGCCACTCTTGTCCCTCGGGCAGTTACAACATGCCAATCTGGGACGTTATCATTTCGATCCGACCTACATTGCAGGCACCTCCTATGCAAATGTTCGTATCCCGCTGGAAAAAGAGCGTTTTAGGGGCTTTGATGATCAGGGCTTCGATGGTGTCGAGAATCTGACTTATTTTGATCTACCTTATTTGGTCAATCAGCAGCTGTGGGATGGTTTTTTCTTTTCCAGTATTGAAATGCCTTATACAGAAGAAGCACGCGATATACTGCGGGAGGCTCTTGCGAAGGACGACTCAGAAGAGGGGAGTAAAGCTCTCGCAGATGTAGTGTTAAACCCTCGGTTGGAGTTTGTTGCATCGGCCGAGGAGGATATTGACCGTTATAATCGTATCGCGCTATATGATACAGCCGATGATGATTTTGAAAATGCCATTTATCGTCCAGCATCAGAGATGTGGGTGAATGGAGCGTTTAATGTCAACTCCACTTCGGTACCGGCTTGGAAAGCGGTTTTATCCAGCACGTCGAATTTAGAAATTCCGATTAGCGATTACATGGAGGACCCCGCAAGGCTTCATACAGAAAATGATGCGATCTACTCGCGTATGTATTATCCTTATTTTGAGGGCTTTAACAAGGGAGATGCTAGCACGAATGATCGGTTTTGGAATGGCTATCGTCGATTAAGCAGTAGTGAAGTAGACCAGCTCGCCGAATCTATCGTTAGTCTTATCAAAGAACGTGGCCCTTTCTTGTCTCTGGCTTCGTTCGTGAATCGGAAATTGGAAGACTCTGAAGCGGGTAAAAAAGGACTGCTGCAAGCGGCACTTGATGGCACCTCTACGCTGGATGGTGTGAACAGTAATCTTCCATCAGGCGTATCAGGCGAGCCCGTTGTAGCCTTTGACTATATTTCAAACTTTTTTGTAGATAATTTATCCAGTGGCGATCATAGTAGCATGGGTTTTCCTGGGTATCTACTGCAATCGGATCTACTGCAGCATCTGGCGCCTATTTTAACTGTTCGTTCTGATACATTTACCATACGGTCCTATGGTGACGTGGTGAACCCTGTGACGAATCAAGTGACGGGCCGCGTCTGGTGTGAGGCCAAAGTGCAGCGTGTTCCAAACCCTGTGAAGAATGACGAGGTCGCGGTCGACGCAGATCCGATGGATGAGTGGATTCAGCCGAGCAGTTCGTTTGGACGTCAATTTAAGATCATATCCTTTACTTGGTTGGATCCCGAACAAATTTAATGCAAAAAAATATATGATACGAAGAATCTCTTTTACATTCTTATTAGTAGTCGCGTTTTCCTCAGTTGGAATGACTCAGCAGCCAATTCAGAGCGCTGAGTTTTCGACTCTTGCTTGGAGTCGCACGATTAAAGACCTACATTACCAAGGTGTGGATGGTGAACTGGTGAAAATGTGGATACCGAATGGCTCACCGTCGAAAGTCTATGAATACCGTGGCACCTTTCCTGTGCAGTTTTTTCGTATTATTGGTACCGACGATGCCGGAAAGCCAATCAAAGAATTAGCCGCGGAGTATATGCCTGCTGGTCGTTTACAAGAGCAACTGCTGATTTTTATTGCAGACCCGGCCTCGGAGCAGAATCGCTACCGTTTGTTACCGTTTAGATTCTCTAAAGATGAAGCGCAGGAAAATACGTATCGTTTCATCAATCTATCTGACTTCCCAGTTTTTGTTAAATTTGGATCGGAACGGTTCAGTGTGGCTAAGCATAGTGAAAAATCAATGACGACGGGTATCACTGCTTCGGGAGGGCAGTCGATCGCTATGGCAATTCAAGTCAGTGAGCAGCCAAACGATTTGAAGCTTGCCTACTCGTCATCGTGGTCTGTGCGTTCTGGGCGATCAGCCTTGGTTTTTGTTACTACCGAGCCCAGTGCCGATGATAAGATTGCGATCAAAAAACTTTATTATTAAACATATGTCTTCAAAAAAAGTAAATGAATGCTGCGACGCCGGCTACTTACAACTGAATGATCGAGCCAGTCGCTTGTTAGATGGTGAGTGGGGCTTTTTCGCAGATAATATGGGGGCCTTTGGGCTCAAGCGCAGTCGGAATGTTTTCGAAGGATTGAAACCAGAAGAGGAAGATCGTGCGATTGAATATGATATCGATGGCTTTGATCGTATTTCTGTTCCAGGCGATTGGAATACTCAGAAAGAAGAGTTTCTGCTCTTCGAAGGTTTCGGTTGGTATGCTCGTAAGCTTGCGATTTCAAGCGTAGAAAAGGAGGCCCTCTTACGAGGGCAGCGTTTGTTTTTACGATTGGATGGGGTGAATTATGCCGTGGATGTGTGGTGGAATGGGCAGCAAATCGGTTCTGCGGAACTGCCTTTTCTACCCTTGAGCTTTGAGATCGATTCAGAGCAAGTGCAGGATGAAAACCTTTTGGTCATACGGGTGGATGCGCGACGCGCGGAGCACCGCATTCCTTCGGAGCGCTATGATTGGTTTAACTACGGTGGGCTGATTCGCTCGGTGCGGTTGATGACGATGCCCGGTCGTTTTATTGCGAGCGCTGCGTATCACTCGACGCAAATTTTGCGCGGTGAGGGAGAGCTGACTGTTGTTAATGGACAGTATGCTTACGAGTTACAAGCAAGTGACCGCAAATGGCCAGGGCATACATTGACACTGGAGATTCCAGAGCTGGACTACCAGCAATCGATTTCAGTCGAGCAAGCGAGTGGGACCTTTGATTTAAGTGAATTGGCCGTTGAGCTATGGCAACCAGGCAAGGCGCGCCTATATGCGGCCCGTATGAGTTTACGCCAAGACGGTCAGACAGTTGACCAAATTGAACAAGAAATTGGTTTTAAGCAGATCGAGTGTATCGGCACGGAGCTGCGTGTGAACCAAGCGCCTTTTTATTTAAAAGGAGTCGCCTTGCATGAAGAGCGCCTAGGTGCGGAGGGAGGCAAGCCAAGGAATCTACAGGACATCCAAGATTTGCTGGATCTAGCTCAAGAGACGGGGTGTAACTTTATGCGACTTGCGCATTATCCCTATGATGAAGCCTGGTTGCGGGAATGCGATCGTCGCGGGCTACTGGTGTGGGATGAGATCCCCGTGTATTGGGAGGTAACTTACAACGATACACGGACGGAGTCCATTATTCGGCAGAGTGCCAAACGCATGGTGGAACTTAGCCGTGGGCATGCGTGTATGCTTTGTCATGCGCTGGCGAATGAAACCTGGGAGTTGCCTGGGCGGGGCCGCGTTATGGGGGCAGCCTTTAAAGAGATCAAGCAACTGGACCCATCCATTCCGGCCACAGCCGCTTTCAATGCTCCTTTTCAGAATAATCAATACGATGTGGAATGTGTGGAACATTCCATCTATGAGCACGTTGATGTGGTTGGCTTGAATGAATACGGAGGGTGGTATAATCCGCCGGTGAAGGAATTGCCGCAGGCAAACATAGTCGTCGGCAGTAAGCCACTTTTTGTGACTGAGTTTGGCGCTGCGGGGCCTTTAGGTCGTCATGGCGCATCGGATGAACTTTGGAACCTAGATAGTCAAAAAGCTATTTACGAAGAACAAATCGCAATGTTTGAGCGCTGCGAAAAACTGAGCGGCTGGACGCCATGGGTTTTAAAAGATTTTCGCAGTACACTGCGCGCCAATGCATTTCAGAAGGGGTGGAATCGTAAGGGACTCGTGGGGCCTGAGGGCGAAAAGAAACCTGTGTTCGAGCTAATTCAAAATGCTTTTAAACAAGAAAAATAAGGTAATGAATTGTCACTTTTATAGAATATTGCGCTCGCAAGCTAGGAGCTTGTGCTTTGGTTTCATGCTTGGAGCCTCTTTGCTAGTTGGTTGCGGCGGGCCCGAGGCCTCTGAGCTGAGTGTGGAAGAGCAAGTGCAAGCTGGAGTTAAAGCCTTGCAAATTTTTGATTTTGAGCAGTCACGCGAGATTTTACTTCAAGCGCAGCCTAAAGTAGATGTTTCCGATGAGACGTTGTGGACACTTGCCACATACAGTTACGCCTTGTCTGCATGGCACGACAGTCCACCCGTGGAAGAGAATGTGCTTGTGGCCAAGGCTGCCTTACAAGAGCTGATCGAGCGCTATCCTCAATCACTTTATGCGAGTTGCGCCTTAATTGATTTAGGCCGTATGGCAGAGATCAAAGATTTTCCGCATGATGAACCCGATGTCGAGACGGCGCGTGGCTACTATCGCCAGGTGATACAGGAATTTCCCGATTCGGATATGGCTGTCAGGGCGACTTTAAATTTGGCACAAACCTACGCTCAGGAGCTGGAGGAGTCTTCAGTGCGTCAAGCGATACAACTCTTGGAGGAACGGTTGCCAAATTTAGACTCCGGCTGGGTGGGCCTGTATGCACAATACATCGCTCAGCTATACGCTTTTTATCTGAAGGATCATGATGCCGCGATACAGCCTTATTTAAAGGCCGTCGATGCCGGTCTGCCACGTGCCTCCGATGGTGATGTATCTCTGTGGCAGCTGGGCCTTTTGGCAGAAGACGTCGGGCAGGCGATGACAGCAGCTCGCAGCTATGCCAAACTCATCGATGCCTATCCTCGCAGTGTTTATACGACTGTTGCACGGCAGCGTCTGCTTGCGATCGCCGAGCAAAACCCGGCCGCAGAAATCACGATTCCTGAATTACCAGAAACGACTTTTGGGCGTTAAGGCCTACTGTAGAAAAAATGAGTAATACATCTAGAAAATTCAATCCGAGCTGGATTGCCGTTATTATCTTAGTGGGCGCCTTCGTGGTGAGCGCGATACGCTTCTTTCTGATTGCATCCGAAGGTGGCTCCAGTGATGAAGCGGGGGGCTTAAAAGTTATCCGCGTGGCGCACTGGCAGTTAGAGCCAGGCTTTCGGGAAAGTATGCAATGGGCCATGGATACGTATAATGCCTTGCCCCATGTGCGAGAGGCCAATGTGCGCATCGAGCAAGAGCCGATTCCAGAGCGTGTCTTTAATCAGGTTATGAATGTGCACCTCATTAGTGGCACCGCACCTGATATTGCGACCAAGGGCGAGACGACTATTATTCGAGGCAATGCTTTGGCACGGTTTTATGCGCCGATTGGAGAGTTTGTGAACGAGCCGAATCCTTACAACCAGAAGGCTTATCAAATCCAAGACCTGTCCGATGAGCTCTCGCAATCCATTGCCAGTATGCCTTGGCGGGATACCTTTTTTGATGGTTTAGAAGGCGGTTACGTGGAGAGCTTGAGTGATTTCTTTGCGATTCCTGTCAGCACGGCTGGGGGGAACCGAGTCTTCTATAATATGGCTATAATGGAGGCGGTAAAGGCCTACGCGCACCAGGCATTTGCGCGCGAGGCTCTGCCAGAATGGATGACTGACTTAGATCGCTCATTGGGGCAGCCCGATGGTTTTTTACCACTCGAGCGTGCCAAGCAATGGGTGCAGGGCCCCTCGATCCCCGAGACGATGGGGGAATGGATCTTTTATTGCGCCGCAGTGCAGGCTTATGCCGAGGCTGAAGGGCTTGAATATCTAGTCCCAATCTCAGCGAGTATCTATCCACATAATAATGTAATCTTACGCTACGAAAGTGAATTTTTTGCCAACCACTGGAAACGTTTGGATTTCGATCTTGGCACTACACTCAGTTCGATTGAGGTGATTTCAGGCTTTGATCGTAAATTATGGGATTTTGAAGATAGCACTTTTCAAGCGTACTTCGATTTCATGCAGACGATCGTTTCGTTCTACCCGAAGGGCTTTTTGGGGCTGGACCGTGAGCAAGCTCTACGTCGTTTCGTAATGGGCAATGCAGCTATGATAACGACTGGCGGGTGGGATGCGCAGAGTATATTGTCAGGTATTGCAGGCCGTGATCGTCCGGAAGATCGCTTTGAGGTTGAACTTGGTTTGCGCCCCATGCCTGCTGAAGATGAGCGCTGGTATGCGCAACTACCGATGCGTATGACTGAGGCCAACATTGGTGGTGGGGTGCCGCTGGCGATCAATAAGCAAACCCCTCATTTTGATTGGGCTTTGGACTTTTTGAAGTTCCTGTCCTCTCATCGCATTAATGAAGAATTTAATCAACGCGCAGGCTGGCTACCGGTGATTGTGAATACCGTGCCGCCTGACGCGATGGATGCATTTGTGCCTGATATGCACGGTGCCCCAAAGCAGTTAGCGATGCGTTTTGACAGCAGTGACATCCCTTCTTCCATTCGCAATACTTGGGCTTCGACCATAAAGTTGTTCATGTCAGGGGATATTGACTACACTGGCTTATCTCAGCGTATTTCCGAAGTGTTGGACAACCCTGACCTAGGAGTCTCCCGTGCGTGGAAAATTAGTCTGCAGAAAGCTCAAGATGCTTCACGTGCCAATGATCGTGTGATCTCGGTCGAGCGTTTAAATGCGACCTTGGGAGTGGAGAATGCACTCTCGCGAGAGCGTTCGCTTCTTTATAATAGTATGAATAGCGATGAGGGCATCTCTGTGCTCCGTTGGTGGAAGGAAACGAAGCCCAGCGAGCCCTTTCCCACATATTAAATGCCTGCATGCTGTTGATCTCAGCTTAGGAGAGTCGTTGAGCGCAGGTGAATTTGAGTGAATAGCTTAACTTGCGCTGCGTTTGAAAGAATAGAGCATGCGCAGAATGTTTAGATCATGGATTTTAGGATGACTACTTTAACTCTGTTCGCGACTGCCTCTATCGCCAGCGCCGACATATTGATTGACGAAGGTTTCGAAAGCTACACTGGCGGTGCTGTCAGTGGTTGGACGCGTGAAGGCGATCATGATTTCTCATCAGTTGCGGGGCTAGATGGCACGACTGCGGCCGTTCTATTAGGAAGCGCTGGTAGCGACAGCTCGACTGCCCTACGAAATACTTTTTCATCAGAGGGTACGATTACGGATACATTCACCTTCGCATTTGATTTTCAGCAGTTGACGACTGGGAACTCTTCGAATTCAGGCGACCGTATTATGAATTTCACTTTGCGCGAGAGTGGACAGTCTGTGGTCAATTGGCGTGTTTTATGGGATGGTTCAGCGAACGGAACCATGCAGTATTATGATGGTGCGTGGCAAAACATGGCTACGCAGAATGAGCTGATCAATGAATCAGATGTTTATCGAGTGACGCTCTCGGGGGATTTGGATGCGAGCTATTCGATCACGGTCAATAATCTAACGGACAGCACAGTTGTCGGCGGACAAGTTGGTATTACTGGTCTGCAGAGCGGTTTCACTGCGCTCAATGAACTGCGCTTCGAACGTGGTCGCAGTGCGCAGGATTTTATTATCGATAATGTTTACTTGTCGAACGTTCCGGAGCCTTCTGCATATGCGCTGTTAGCTGGCTTACTTGCACTTAGTTGGGGCATGGTTCGTCGCCGTCAGTAATTTTAGGGTAATAATAAATAGGGTAAAAGCGGAGATCTTCGGATCTCCGCTTTTTTATTGTTCATTGAACTAGTGAACGATGCACCGTATCGCTTATATTGGGCGATACGGTGTCGTTGGAGTTAAATCGGACGCACCCAAATATTGCGAAAGCGCACTGGGTTTTTGTGGTGCTGCAATTGTATACTACCTGCAGATGGGTGTGCGGTATAGTGAGGTAGTTCGCCTGGTTTGATTTTCGTGTCGCCCAGGACCTTTGTGTGCGATTGTACAAGAACACCATTTAAGAGAATTGTGATATAGGCAGCTTTGACTAAGCGGGCACCGTCAAAAACCGGAGCATGCCAAATAATGTCGTAGCTATTCCATTCACCAGGCTTGCGAATGGAGTTTACCAAAGGCGGGTATTGTGAATAAATTGCGCCTACAGTGCCGTCTGGATAGGTCGGGTTTTCGTAGTTATCAAGTATCTGTACTTCGTAGCGATCATCGCAAAAGAAGATGCCGCTATTGCCGCGTTTTTGACCGTCGCCTTCGATTTCGGTGGGCGAGGCAAATTCCAAGTGCAATTGCACATCGCCAAAAACTTCTTTGGTGAAAATGTTGCCACTGCCGACAAGTACTTCGGCATAGCCATCTTTCACGGTCCAGGTCGCAGGAGATCCATCACGCATGCGCCATTGGTCCAAGTTGCTGCCATCGAAGAGCACGGTCGCATCGCTCGGTGGCTGTGTTGCGCTTCCGGGGGCGACATAGTTGGGTTGTGTGCGATCTCTGTCTTGTGAGACGTGACCAGTTTCTGGGATGATATATTTCGGTTTTTCTTGATTCGACATACTAGTTTTCGGTTGATGTGAGAAGTTCGTCTAAGCGAATGGTGCGTTTCATTTCAGCTGACTTAGAAAGCGCGCTCAGCATTTTCATCAGTTGAA
>NZ_JARXHW010000130.1:0-1580 GCF_031127805.1 Thalassobacterium maritimum
TCCCCTGACCGACGAGCATCACAGGCCAAGTAAATCAATGAAAGAAACGAATCAGAGCGAGACTCACAGGCTATCCCAGCACCCCTCAGACTCGCAAGTCCCTGTGGGAACCAGGCGAGATAGTCAATGCGAGTTTACCCGCCGGTTTTGCGACAATCATTTGCACGATTGACCTCACAGGCTCGCATCGACTACTCTTCACGATATGCAAAAGAATCGAATAGCCACCTTATGCACACTTCTCGTGCTGACATTCACACGGGGGTGGAGCATCGAAATCTCAGAAAAAGAATATGAACGACTGAAACAAAAAGAAGAGCTACTTCATACCCAGGCGCTTCCCATTCTTTCAGTTTTACTCAAAGACAAGAATTACAGCTCTCAGGCGGGCCGAATTATGTCTGAGATCGATGAAGCAAGGACAGCACAGTATGTCTATGACTTATTGCCCAAGGGAGACCACAATGTGCACAAATTATTGCTTCGACGCTCATGTCACTCTTACGAGCGTGGGACAGGGGTTGAGTGGTCTGACTTGGCTTACAGGGGAGCGAAAGTCTACCTTGGTTCAAAGGAGATTGCTGAGGGATTTCAGTCTGTCTCAGCTTCAAATACTATCGATGCCATCAAGTTGGTTAGCTACTACGGCAACGCAGGTGACATGGAGCTGCTTAGGAGCTATTTAACTCCAACAATCGAAGCATACGAAGAGCAAATCATATCTGCATCAGAAGCTGCACTTGCTCGGCTGGGCGATGAATATTACCTCAATAAAATCGAAAGTGAACTGAAGAGTTTTGAGGAGATTCAGGAGCTTACTATTCAGGACAAATATAGACTCGAAAAAACTTTGAGAAAAGCTGGGGCATCGGGAAACCCTCGATATATCGACTATGTAGGCCCTTACCTATATCATGAGAGTGAATCCGTTGGAGATATTCACATTGCACCTGTTATGGATGCCGTTCAAGCACTCGAGATGATAGTCGGGAAGTCTGGCGTGATAGGCTGGGAACCTAAGCTTTCACACTGGCAATCATGGTGGAAACAACGCATATCCAGTCGTGATATACAATAGATTTCGCTTCCGCTCATCTATGCATACACTCTACGTTAGCTGAAAAAAAATGAATCCGAAGAAGACCAAATGGCTGATTGGATGCTCAGCCTCATCGAATCCAGACCTAACCTACTACCAGGAAGGAAATGGATTACATTGGATTGCGGTCCAGAAAGGTGTAGGGCCACACTCATCCGGAGCTTCATATTCGTCGTTAATTGAATGGAAAGGTAGAAAAGAGTCTATCCTCAGGCACTTAAAGACGACAGAGTGTGATTGGTTCACCTCCTACCTTGAAAAAGGAATTAAAGAAGAATCATTTTCTGAATCGGAAGTCTTGGATGAATTCAGGAAGAAGAATGGGTTTGAGCCAATCGACTGTTCAGCAGATACTTCACCTCATCACACTTTTAACCAGCAGAGAGCTAAATCGAGTAGGTGACGCCGCACGGGACGCCACCTCTCACACCACCTGCCGTGCGGGACCGCAGCCAGACTGATCGACGTGCTACGCAGTCTG
>NZ_JARXHW010000131.1:0-1574 GCF_031127805.1 Thalassobacterium maritimum
GAACGCAGATGCACTTATACAAACTAGAGCCAGGAGAGCCAGTGGCAGTTGGACGGGGTTCTGGAATTAGCTCACCGCACTTTTAATCACACCCAACGAAAACCGTCGATAGGTTTAATGACGACAAAAGCCCTAAAATCCAAGCGACCACAGGACTGCAACAAGCCTGTGCTTGCTCCAGCAAGAGGTCAGTTCCGTCTCGAATAAATAATTGCTTCAGGCATTCAATCCCTTGCGCGCCACGTGCTGACTGCGCCACTGACCGGGCGGCACACTGGTCGCCGTAGTAAACACTCGGAAAAAGCAACGTAAATACTCATAGACAACATGCGCGGCGATGCTCTATCAAAACGAAAACAAATACGAACAAGAGATGTTCGAGCGTTTGAGGCATCCCCCCCTGACATCTCCCGGCTCGTCGCCGTGATCTGTGCCATGTGAACGAGCCGCGGGCCGAAGCGCGCTGCTACAGGTGATCCAAACCAAGGAAACGGCATTGATGTGCAAGGCGATTTCCTCTGATCCTTCATGGACAACTTCGAATGGGGCGAAAGCTAGGCATCCGTTTTGCCTTTTCTCGCTAATCCAAGAAAATTGCATAAAAACTCTCCAGTATCCAAGCCTCACTGAGTCCAAACTTTTGTTCCGAATTATCCCCTTTGAATTTCTTTCAACATCTGAGTCAAACGTTCCACGACTTCAGGGTATTGATCATAAACATTGTTCGATTCAGAAATGTCCTGCTCAAGATCGTATAGCTGAATTTTGGGTAGCTTCTCGATGCCGGGCTTGGGCGGCCCCATACTCCCGGCCCCTGCGCCTAAAATCAACTTCCACTTTCCTTGTCGGATGGCAAAGAGACCATCAAATGAATGATGTACCGTAGCCTCACGCAGAGCCTGATTCGTGGTCTGCCCCAGCAGGGCGGGTAAAACATTGACACTATCTTCACCGGCTCCGTCTGGCAGGGGCTTACCTATAATCGCCGCGCAGGTGGCGAGCAGATCGGTCAGACAGGTGGTCTCGTCAGATTGGCTACCGGCCGCCACAACGCCTGGCCAACGCAACAAATAAGGCACCCGGTGGCCTCCTTCATGAATGTCTCCTTTTTTCCCACGAAAGATATAACTGGATTGGTGCCCTTTGACCTGATGCGGTTTATAGTTCACAGGAAGCAGCGAACCATTATCCGAAGTGAAAATGACAATGGTATCATCCGATAAACCGCTTGCATCCAAAGCCTCAAAAATGGCACCGACGGCGGCGTCCGTTTGTAGGCAAAAGTCTGCATACGGACTTAAACCGCTCTTTCCCTGAAACGCTTCGGAAGGAACGATTGGTTGGTGTGGCGAAGTCAGCGGTAAATATAGAAAAAACGGCTGATCCTTCGTCTGCTGGTGAATGTACTCGACTGATTTATCGACGATCATTGGCAGTGCATCCACCGCTTCAAAGTCCTCGTGCGCAATCCCTGCCTTACTCTTATACCATTTCGAAAAAATATTGACCTACATAGTGCTTAGAGTATTTTGACTGAATGCGACGTCGACGACTAGGCGAACCAGCAGATCGCC
>NZ_JARXHW010000132.1:0-1535 GCF_031127805.1 Thalassobacterium maritimum
CAGACGACACAGACAACCCATATAGCCCGCTCGTAAAACTCTAAAAAGCAACTGGACGACTGACCACACAGGCTGGTTGTCTGGTCTCCACGATCGCTGAAAAAATGAAAACATTTCGATGGGCTATTCCCGAACCCGAGCTGAGCAGCATCGAGAAGCATCAGCATCGGTCATACGAAAAGAGAAAAGGAATCAAATCGAATTCGATTGAGTTGGATGATCTCGGGGTCACTCCATTAAACTGGCGAGAGCGTTGGGTCTTGAAAGGATTAAGGAAAAAGAGATCACTTTGGAGCGCCGTCCCCTCGATCCTTTACGCTGTCATGTTCACATTCCTACTCTCTGGACACGAAGAACAAAAACCGATGATTTGGATTTTTTGGATCATTGCCTTTCTAGTAATCCGTGAAACTATCGAAAGCATGGCGATTCGAGATATTCTCTTACGCTTGAAAACCAAAAGGAGCGACCAAGACGCTACTGGACAACGTCGCTAACGCGCGCGCCAGAGCCACGTTGGAAAATTATATGAAACGAATCCTTACCTCATTCATGTTGCTAATCAGTCTCTCTGCTGGACTGGTAGCATCAACCGAGAAGGAGAAAGAACTTGAGGATTTTAAGAGGTTTGGAATTCAAGAGATTTCACTTAATGTTTTCTACGACATCTTTAGGTTAGCGAGAAATGACATCTCGCTCCGAGATGATGAATTTCACTACCCAGTCCTTGAAGAAAATGAAGAAATATACAAACGGCTCGATGATGTATTTTCGGTGATCAAGGATGACCGTATTTTCTTTGAAGGAAGCCACCCATTCTTATGGGCATACAGGATTAAAGAAAATGAGTGGCTCGCAATCTTCATTCACATAAAAATAGAAAATGAACCGGGATCATATTTTATTCAGCAGAATTTGCGTTACTCCGACGGAGGGTATTTCACACAGGACATGCGTCTCTACAGAACAGAAGAAGAAATTGCACATTTGATATCACTGGTTGACCGCCTACCATTTATTTTACGATATACTCCCGTTTACTTCACTCCACGAAAAGAAAAGGATTCCAACCAGTCGGGAGATGACAACTCCGAGTAGCGCTGCCGCGCTACTCTCCGCGCATCCCCTTCACGTTAGGTAATTGAATGAAAGAAATCGACCAACTCCCCAAACACGTCCGTCAAATTTGCCGTCAGCTGAATGATTTCGTAGGTTCAGGAAAAAGAAACGTCAGT
This sequence comes from Thalassobacterium maritimum, assembly GCF_031127805.1. Lineage (NCBI taxonomy): Bacteria > Pseudomonadati > Verrucomicrobiota > Opitutia > Puniceicoccales > Coraliomargaritaceae > Thalassobacterium > Thalassobacterium maritimum. The sequence goes on from NZ_JARXHW010000132.1 coordinate 1,236, forward strand.
GGAGCGTATTTACCTTGGAACACTTTCTCAGAAGACGAGAAAAAGGAAATTTTCGAACACATCAGAGCATGGGAGAATCGAGGCTACTTGGAAATCATTGGGTTGCTGGATGAATGGGAATCTGAAAAGGTATGCTACAGAATGAACAACTTTATCTATGCACTTGAACCACTTCCGAGCAATTGGCTCAGGGAAAACTAAAGACCTAAATCGAGTAGGTGACGCCGCACGGGACGCCACCTCTCACACCACCTGCCGTGCGGGACCGCAGCCAGACTGATCGACGTGCTACGCAGTCTG
>NZ_JARXHW010000133.1:0-1513 GCF_031127805.1 Thalassobacterium maritimum
CGAGGCTAAAGCACTCGGCTACTGAAGACGCTCTCTAGTAGCGGGGCTCTTTAGACCCCGTTTGCGTATGGGCTGGCCGAGAGCAACGGATGGTCCGAACCGAGGCTAAAGCACTCGGCTACAAAAACGAGCATTGGACGTTGGACGTTCCCACGTTCTCACTGCTGACAGGCAACAGCACCTGCCGACACCACTCTTGATTCTCTAAATACCATTGGACTGTTTTCCGGAAACTGGACTCGTAGTCCTCTTGGGGCTCCCAGCCGAGCTCGTCGCGGATCTTGCTGGCATCGATCGCGTAGCGTAGATCGTGCCCCGGCCGATCTTTGACGAAAGTGATCAAATCCTGGAAAGACTTGGGACGTTTGCCCGAAGTTTGAAGTTTGAAATTTGAAGTTTGAATTGAATCCGCTGGCGCCATCTCGTCCATTAAGCCGCAGATCATCTTAACCAGTTCGATGTTCTGGCGCTCGTTGTTGCCTCCAATGTTGTAGGTCTCCCCCACCCGCCCTTTGGTGAGCACGGTGTAAAGCGCTTCTACCTGATCGCTCACATAGAGCCAGTCGCGAATATTCTCCCCCTGACCATACACTGGTATCGGTTCGCCCCGTAGGCATTGCATAATCACTACGGGAACCAGCTTTTCGGGGAATTGATAAGGCCCATAATTGTTGGAACAATTAGTGACCAAGACCGGCAGGCCATAAGTATGGCTCCAGGCGCGTACCAAATGATCGGAGGCGGCCTTCGAGGCGGAATACGGGGAATGCGGGTCATAGCGCGTGCTTTCTGAAAAGCCCGGCGCATCTGTGGCCAACGAGCCATAGACCTCATCCGTCGAGACGTGGAGGAAACGAAAACTCGACTGCGTCGGCCCCGACTCGCCACTCTCGCGCTCCGGCAAAGCCTGCCAATAAGCGAGGCTTGCTTGCAGTAGATTAAACGTGCCCACGATATTGCTTTGAATGAACTCACCCGGGCCATCGATGGAACGGTCCACATGACTCTCGGCGGCGAGGTGCATGACCGCATCGGGCGGATGCTTGCTGAAAACGGTCTGCAAGGCGGCTGGATCGCACAGATCGACTTGTTCGAAGTGATAGTTCGGATGCCCCGCGAGATCGGCCAGCGACTCTAGCTTGCCTGCATAGCTCAATTTATCCAGGTTCACGACAGATTCGCCTTTCTGCTGAACCAGTGTGCGAACGAGATTTGAACCGATAAAGCCGGCACCCCCTGTGACTAGAATTTTCATATGTGCGTTCTGAATGCAGTCATGCGCACAGTCAGCAGGCTGTCAATGACTGGACAAATTCAAGAACTTCAAATTTCCTTAGACCCCGTTTGCGCTGGGCTGGCCGAGAGCAACGGACGGTCGGAACCGAGGCTAAAGCACTCGGCTACTTGAGACGCTCTCTGTAGCGGGGCTCTTTAGACCCCGTTCGCGTATGGGCTGGCCGAGAGCAACGGTCGGTCCGAACCGAGGCTAAAGCACTCGGCTACTGAAGACGCT
>NZ_JARXHW010000134.1:0-1507 GCF_031127805.1 Thalassobacterium maritimum
ACAATGCCATTGCATATTAAAAATATGATAAGCCAGCAACAATATCTGTACTTTGAATGAAAAGGATCTAATAAGTTTTGGATGGCTGAAACATCCTGCAATTTTGCTAACATCTCGTGGTTGGAGAATCGTTTTAATCAGGCTCTCTCGCCGTTAAACACCTCAGCTCATCGCCGTGGGCGGAAGGCAACAGTTGGGCTAGTATCAATATTCGTTTCGTTAGTTAGGCAAAAACTGTTTCAACGAGGCGCACTTGATGAGCATTTGTTAAAATCATGCGGTGAAGGCTTGCAGGGTTCAACTATATCCCGGCGTCTACGTGTGGTTGATTTAGAACGACTTAATTCAATTAGCGATTATTTACTGGAGCCGATTGGTAATCCGCACTCCAATCCTCAAGGCTATCATGGCGACTACCGACTCATTGGCATTGATGGTACCCGTTTCACTTTGCAGAACACTACGGCAATTTTGGAAAAAGTCCCTAAAGCCAAGACGCGAAACAGTCCTGTGGGCGATGGGCTGCAAGAGGTGGCTTTTCCGCAAATCTACGCAAGTTCACTGGTCGAGTTGGGCGCTCACAACCCACTTGCAGTGTCCGTCGGTGCTGGTGGAGATTGTGAACTGAGTCTAGCGGCCAGCCTGCTGGCGCGGCTCGGGCCAGCCGACATGCTAATGGGCGACTGTCTTTATGGTGTTGGCTGGTTCTTACATCAACTCGTAGGCACGAGCCAATGCGGTGCATTTTTACTAAAAGTCTTCCATTCGCAGACAAGTTCTCCTGTTCGGCGACTCGCGGATGGCTCATGGATCGTCGAGGTCAAAGTGCGTAGCCGAACGCGCCCAGCCAAAATCATCGCCACTCATCGTGTGCGTGAAATACACTATGCCGTTGAAAGCACGAATGCGCAAGGTGAGCTGATCACTGAAACTTACAGATTATGGACGAACTTGATCGATTCCAGCGAGCATCCGGCCCAGCAAATGGCCGAGCTTTATAATACTCGCTGGGAGCACGAAGGCTACTATCGAGAGCTAAAGCTTGAAATGAAGAAACACAAATACCTGAGCTCCCAACTCTTGGAAACCGCTCAGATCGAAATCCTGTCCATGGTCTGGGCCAGTGCGCTTGTTGCACGCGAGCGGCAACGCATCCACGAAAAAAGCGCAAGTCAATCGGCTCAGTCCGGAGAAAATGAAACGATCTATCAGTCACAATCCATCCGCTTCGATTTAGTGCGTGAAAACGTCACAACGCTATGGAGGCTCTTTGAAAGCGTCGGTAGCATTATTAGCGAAGAGCAGTATCAAGGCTTTGTGGACAAATTTACCACAGAGGCCGATACCTTCCGCTCGCCCAAGCGAAGAAGGCGAACATGCCCCAGAAAAATAAGGCAAAGCGTCAGCCATTGGCCCAAAGTCAGGATAAGAAGCGAATCCAGAGAACCAGTTCTAATTACGGTCCTAGAGAGGGCACTTTGAATTATGCAATGGCATTGCGACTTGT
>NZ_JARXHW010000135.1:0-1478 GCF_031127805.1 Thalassobacterium maritimum
AATTTATTGGCTGGGCATTGATTCTCGCTAAATAGAAAATCGATGATGCGACAATGAGTAGCGCTCCTGTAATGCTTTTCATTTCTGTAGATCGTCGAGCTCTGGCGCGGCGCGTTAGCGACGTTGTCCAGAAGCGACTGGTTCGCATTGGTTACATTTGTAATAATAGATTCGTGATTGTCTTGTGCTGTTCTTCACTTGGTGACGCAGCTAGAGTAAAAAAGTTAGCTGCGGTCATCGCTAAATTTTCTTTGCCTTCCAGATTCGCGGCTAAATTGCCTTTTCCCTTCGGAATCTCTCCCAACTTAAGTGGTATTGTGGTAGTGAAGCTTTCGATTAATTTCCCATCCATAAAAACACTGAGCAATGATCCCTTTTCCTTCTCAGTATAAATAAATGAGTATGCTGAAAACTCATTAAATGGAATGGATGATTGATTGATTCTTACGGAACTTGATTCAGACGTATTGTCGATAACTCTAAATATTAGTGAATTGTCTTCCGCGAGATATGCAGATGCTCGATTTCTTGAGATATCACCAAAATCGAATAAATATTGGCGCGATTTTATATCTCGATCTTTGATACTCGCTATCAGTATGAAACAAAAGCCTTTACCTTCCGTAATGCCAGCTGCTTTCGGGTCATGAATTGAAAAGTTCCTTTCGAGGTCTTCTCGAATTTGTGCAATTGCAGTATCTAAGTGCTCTTTGTTTGCTCGTCCTTGAACGGCAATTTCACTTCGAATTTCTTTTTGATTATTTGTTACCTCTTCGTGGTCATTGTGTGTTTCGCGCTGCCCTTGAGTGAAGGCCGCGTAGAATGCCATGATTGCTAGAATTTGTAGCAATGAGCCTAAGAGGTAATAAACTGAGCTACTCATTATTTTTCTGCGAACTTAAAGTGTTATATCATTCATTCAATGAATGATAACAAGGGTTTGTGGTGTGTAGTTTTTGTGGGAACTGCACTTTATGTGGTTAGTTTGGATCGCTCCTGTTGTAATGCTAGTGCGGGATTGATTGAGGTTGAGATTCAGAAGTTAAATCTATTGGGCGTTATAGAGCAAGGTTTTGTTTCCGGCGATTCGTGCATTCAACGAGGTTTTTCAAAACGAATGCATGCTATCACTTTGGGGGGAATTATCTGGGAGGCGCGCTAGGGTTTTGTAAGTTTCTGTATATTATGCGATAGTGGAATGGTTTGTGTGTTTTATGGTTTTTGCGCTCCCGGCGAATCATGCATTCATTTATACCGATTCTAAGAATATATGATCTATAAGCTTGGGCTTTGCGTAGCCTCGAAACTTTGTTTCCATGCGTCGCCTTCGGCTATGCAGGACACAGTCGGGGGGCGATCGGCATCGCCCCGGTTCCGAGAACCGAGGTTACAAAAGACATATCGGCATCGCCGCCCCGGTTCTGAGAACCGAGGTTACAAAAGAAATATCGGCATCGCCGCCCCGGTTCTGAGGTTAC
>NZ_JARXHW010000136.1:0-1462 GCF_031127805.1 Thalassobacterium maritimum
CTGGTAATAGTTCTTTTCATTATTCATATATTAGTTCTTACTATAGTGGACTTTAACCACATTTACACCGTGCCCATGCTGGGCACACTCCAGTCGAGCGACTCAATAGATTTCGCTGGCGCTCATCTATGCATAGCCTCACCGATGGACGAAGAAATGAACTTGAGATTTCCAACAACTCAGACAATCTAGAGTCAAATGAGCACAGCAGAACAGATCATCCATGAAATAGCGTCCCTTCGGCCCGAGAAACAAACCGAAGTTCTTGAATTTGTGGAATTTCTGAAAGAAAAAGAAAGAAGACACGAGGAGAACAGCCTTCAGAAGTCTTCTCTTGCCTCGGCCATGCGTGGCATGGAGGAAGAAGATTGCCTCTACAGCGAATCAGACATCATCGAGAGAGTCGGATGATATCGGAGGGCGATATTCTTTTGTTTCGGTTCCCTCAATCAGATTTGGGCGTTGGCAAGCTACGTCCAGCCTTGCTAATAAAGAGAATATATGGGGATTTTGACGATTGCTTAGTGTGCATGATCAGCACTCAGACTCGACATCAGATTCCAGAATTAGAAATCGTGTTATCTGAAATGTCTCCTGACTTTGAAAAAACGGGGCTAAAAAAGGAAAGCTTGGTTCGGACGAGTCGACTCGCCGTGGTTCAGGAATCCATATTTAGCGGCAAGCTTGGCACTCTGCCAGCGGAACTATTTAGAGATATACGAATCCGATTGGCCGATTGGATTCGCAGTGAAGAGTCCATCAAGTCGCGGTAGTCAACAGATTTCGCTGACGCTCATCTGTGACTACGCTCGACGTTAGCTAAGAAAATGAATGAAGTCCTCACAGGTCTATCTGCATACAGCATCACGATGCTGCTCTTGTGGTTATTTACCCGTAAAGACAAAAAAGTAGAAAAGAACTGGAAGAAGCCATTCGGTATTTTTATTCGAATGGCAGCCCTGTTTGCATTGCTACACCTCTTTTTAGTCACCTTACCTTTTGAGACTTGGCAGTCCTACTCCGTCATCATTTGCGCCATAGCATTTTCATTTCTCTGGCAGCTCTACGATTTCGACCTTATAGCCGTATTGATCATCTTTTGGTTGATCTACCAGTGGGCTTTTTGGTTCCCAGTGAAGGATGAAGTCATCCTTCACTGGGAACCAAAACAAAAGAAGAAATCCGAACTTGAAGGCTTACCTAAATATGGAGTTGCAAGCACAGATCTGAAGCCGATTGGAAGGATTACGATCGAAGGAAAAGAGCATACGGCGATCTCGACACTTGGATTTGTAAGCAGCGGAGAACGAGTTTTAATCGAAGGGTCGAATGGGATTGAACTTAGAGTCCGAAAGGAAACAATCAGCTAATCGGGTAGACGGGAGCATTAACTCTCCCGTCCCCCACATCACCCCCGATTCGCTATGCTCATTCCCCTTCGGCGGGACTGACAGCGGCCATA
>NZ_JARXHW010000137.1:0-1451 GCF_031127805.1 Thalassobacterium maritimum
AGCCTGGAGCGCGAAATGAGTTGATAGGTGCGTCTGGATATGCTGCCGCCCTTGGTCAGGTGGATTCCGCTCTGATCTATCGGCTTCATTCTATTATTTTAGGGTGAGGGCTCGAATGTGAACCACTCATCCAATCTCCCTAAATTCTCTTTTATTTGACGTTAGCGCAAGAGTGAAGTGATTCAAATATGATTCATTTCATCTTCTGCATATCGTCGAGGATGATCACGTAGTGAAGGCGAAGCCGTAACGGATTTGACCACCGCGTCTGGATCTACGCTCCATTCGATCAGTTAGCTTAGACTGTTCCGGTGTGTTCACTTTTATTTTCTTATTTTGTTTATCATCGACGCAACACCCGCTCCGAAGAGAGCTGAGATCAAAATTATTCCCGATAGGATGAGGAAGACCCAAGCGATCGGTGGAAAAGCGACTGTGGCGATCAATAGAACAATCAGCCATTTCAACTCAGAAAGATGTCCTTCGATTCTTTCGAGAGTCCTCATTTTGTGGTTCTCTAATCGTTCGTTCATTTTTTTTTGTAGATCGTCAAAGTGTGGCATGGAGTGAGGCACGAACGGGACTGACCACTACTACCTGGATATACCTTTTAGGGCTCGATAATTTCGATTGCTTCAGAATGCACAAGAGCTTCATCGATGAAAATCTGTAGCGCTTGAGCTGCTGTAGTTCTTTCATTCAAATGGTCGACAAGGTAGAACCCATCGGCTTCGACTCGATAGTTGTAGGTCTCTTCGCCACTCCCTCTCTTCATTGGTGAGGGGAGTTTCATCAGGACATTACGAGGGCTGTAACCGCTAGGTAGATTACATTTAATTTTATATTCTCTTCCCATTTTATTTTTCTGTATATCGTAGAGTGTGAGTGTAGATGAGCGCCAGCGAAATCTATTGTCCATCGCCATACTGGTTAGCTTTGCTTCGCTTCAGTAGGAATAAGGTCCTACTGCTCAGCAAAATTACGATGGTCGAAAGCGAGATGGTGAAAATGGATATTTGATTGATCTGTTTATTTAGAACCAATGCTTGGGTCGTCCCGACCAGTAGGAACTTATAGTTTTCTGTTTTATTTTCCTCTTTTGCGGCTTCGACGAATGACTGTGTGAATCGGTCGTCAAAGGCTACCTTCCCGTAAAACATGTTACTTGATGCAGTGAGGATGCAATAAATCGAAAAGAGGATCAAAAATATCTGAGTGATGATTTTCATTTCTTAGCTATTAAGGTAGAACTGCCCGTTACCGGGCAGTCCCCTTGCAGATCCCTGCGTGCGGTATTGATTCACTTCGTCCACCCCTGCGGGGCCGCTTAAAGCGGTCCATCTCCGCTTCGCTACGTCCCGCACAGGGCTCCTCAGTTGAGTCGCGCAGTGGTTTTAGCGTTGTGCTTAGATCAGGCATGGGGGCGATGGTTGCATTGTTTCTATTATCTT
>NZ_JARXHW010000138.1:0-1426 GCF_031127805.1 Thalassobacterium maritimum
GACGCCGATTATCGTTCTGTATTGTTTAGTTTTCATAGACGAACAAGATCCCAGATCGCTGGCGCGACCTCAAACCTTCTCATCCCATCTACGTTAGTCAGATAAAGTGAAACACCTCACATCAATACTATTTCTCATCCTCTCCTCGGTGTTGCATGGGAGTGATACCTTCAAGGTCGACTTCACAAACAAAGAATCGATCACGATCACCAATACCGGAGAGGAAGACATCGTCTTAAGCGGGCGACGTTATGGTGATGAGAAGGCTTTCATACCAAGCCTATACACAGAAAAGAAAGTAAAAGAAGGATGGGAAGCCTACCCATGGGACTGGTGTGGCACAGGAAGAGTAACCTACTCAATCAAACCACAGGAGAGTTTCACCTTTCCCTACCGCTACCATCATGCCATTGGGCACGTAAAAGTTAGGATACTTGGACGTGATTATGAGTTCACAAACAAGACTGGCCATGACTTACCAAGCAAGACCGAGGAGAGAGAACGTCACCTAGTTGATGCGAAAGCCTTCACCAAGGAGTTTAACAAAATAATTGAGACCTCAGACCTAAAGAACAGGAAAGAACTACTGATGGAGCTAAAAGTGAAGTTAACAGCTCATGACCAGTCTGTTTATGGAGATCTACCCAAACTAATCGCTCAGGATCTCAACACGACTGAAACACTACTATCCCACGGAATCACCAAACGAGGGACTAACAAGACGGGAGATGACAACTCCGAGTAGCGCTACCGCGCTACTCTACGCGCATCCCCTCTACGTTAGCAAATAAAAATGAAAACACTCCTAGTGCTTCTAGTATTAGTTATACTCCCTCTCGCGGCATACGCGGCGGGCAAGTATCTCGGTAAATCAAAAATCGAATCCGATTGGGATAAACTAAACGATTCCTACATCATACTTCTCACACCTGAAGAACAACAGAAATTTAAGGGAGAAGTCATCACATGCCTCGCACCCACAACTAAATCAGAGGTGAATATAGCGAAGATTGAATACCGTCTCGATCTTGCTTCGTTAAGTGTTTTTCGGCGATTCTACTACAGGAACGACGAACTCGTGCTACTTCATGAATACGGATTCAAACTAAGAGACGACCTTGATATTAAGAAGAGCATACTATGGACGAATCGCTACTTTTTCAATGGGACTAACAGTTCAGATAGTATTGAGCACTCAGAACACTCACTGAGTAGAAACGAGATAATCAGTGAATCCAAAGAGTTGTATCGGATAATCGAAGAAAGAAGAAGTGCTAACCAATCGCGGTGAGACAATAGATTTCGCTGGCGCTCATCTATGCTCACGCTCTACGATCTGTAATAAAATTAAATGGATGAAACTCTCATAATCTTAGCCTGTTTCAGTGGAATCTTCACATTTGCCTTTGGGCTGGCTTGGAGCATC
>NZ_JARXHW010000139.1:0-1423 GCF_031127805.1 Thalassobacterium maritimum
TTTTTTCATATATTCACTTTGGTGGCTTTCCGCATTGTTTGTATCCGGGGCCTGTTGCCCGCGGGACCAACTTCTATCCGTGCCGGTTTTCCCAGTCACCTAATGCTGCGTACGCCTGGTCTCAGGCTGAAAGTTGCGGTTTCATGACGACGCCAATCTACAAAAACGAGTGGGATCTACCATCTCCAGCCTCGGTACGGGCCGCCAATCCACCAAAGTCGATTCAAATCATATTTTTTCTTAGCCGCTTACGCCGTTACGGTCTTCTTCAAAAGCGCTCCTGCCGGCAGTTCGTCTTTTTCCAGATACTTCCAAAGCGCGACCAGTAGCTTTCGCGCGAGCGCGACAATGCCAATACGTCGACTTCGCTTACCCCGGGAAAAGTTCTTCTCGAACCATTTTGCCAGATCCGAGTCCGGCTGATTACGCAACCAGGACCAGGCCAGCTCAACCATGAGAGTCCGCACCCGGGCATTGCCTGCCTTGCTGATCCCCTGTTCGCCCTGATGGTCTCCACTGGCATAGGGTGAACCGTCCAGCCCGGCACAGGCTCCGACCTGGCGCACGTTTTGAAAGTCTCGCCAACTGAAAAACTCGTCGCTTAAGGTCATTGCGCTGATCACTCCGACAGCACGCAACTTGTGCAGTTTTTGGGCCTGATGCTCGGCTTTTGTCTTCGGATTGGCGATACGGGTGGCGCGCTCTCGCTCCAGTTGCTTAAGCTGCGCGCGAGCAAACTCTACGCGTTGATATTCACGCTCGATTTCATTACGTAGATGAGCGGGCAATGCTTGTCCGTCCCAGCAAAACATATCACTAAGCCGTTCTGTGAGTTCTCTCAGCGAGTTGACCTCCAGTCCGTGCAGAACGAACAGACTTTTTATGCGGGCGGTGCCCGCGCCGATTTCTTTCTTTAATCGCTTTACCTCGCGCTCGCGGCGGCGCTGGTCTTCCTGTTCAACGCTAGGGACTCTGACCACAGACCAAACCGTTTTCTCGCCTCCGTGGTAACGGATCAGTTGCCGAACCAAGGCCTTCGCGTCCAGACGATCGGTCTTAGCCCGGCGTTTGCGTCGATTCACTTCGATACTGGCAGGATCAACGACGACGTTGTTGATTCCAAAACTCTCCAACCAGCGCGCGATCCAAAAACCATCTCGCCCGGCTTCGTAAACGGTGTAAATTTCCGTCGACTCAGGTAGCTGCCATTTCTCGCAGGTTGCTTTAAGTAACTGTCGAAAAGCGATTGTATCGCGAGCGTCGATGTTCAGTAGCCGAATATTTTCCCCGGTTGAAAAAGCTAGCTTCCATTTACTGTTGCTTAGTTCCAATGCGACGTATAGGTTCATTTTGAATCTTTCCTTTTTTTGAGGTTCATTTTGCAGGCTCGGGTGTCCGTCACCCGGGCCTGTTTAGTCTCCAT